>NZ_CM011004.1 GCF_000158095.2 Roseibium alexandrii DFL-11 | reverse complement strand
TTGGAACAAGTTACACCAGCAACGGCTACGAAATCAGTACGGGTTTTGTCGGATCCTTTGTGACGAACACGATCATGACAGCGGCAAACGCGTTGGCGAATTGGCAGTCATCGCCGGGGCACAATGATGTCATCACCAACCAATCTCCTTGGCTGCAAGATTGGCTTGCGATCGGGATTGGCATGCACAAAGGCATTGCACATGTCTGGTTTGGGCACGCGGCAGATGCTGGTGGGGCGCCAACAATTGACACGTCTGTTTCCGACTCGGGTTCTGAAACCTTCGTCACGCTACCTGTCGATACCACCGATGCGGATGGCAGTCCTTTCCAGATTTACCGGTTTTACAACACGCTGACGGGCTCACACTTCTTCACCACCAGCGTTGAAGAGCGCAACTCGGTCATCACAAACATCCCGACCATGACCTATGAGGGCAATAGCTTCGACTCCAATGCGACGGAAGCGGGCGGAGGTGCGGCCGTCCACCGGTTCTATAATTCCGATAGCGGTGTTCATTTCTATACTGCCAGCGCCGCGGAGGCGCAGAGCATTCAAAATAGCCTGCCGCAGTTCAATTACGAAGGCATAGCCTATTACGCCAGCGAGACCGCGGATGCCGGCGGGACAGCGCTCTACCGGTTTTTCAATAGCCAAAGCGGCTCGCATTTCTATACGACCTCGGCAGAAGAGCGTGACAGTATCATCTCCACGCTCGGTCACTACACCTATGAAGGTGTCGCTTACTACGTCGACCTGGCGTAAGCAGGCACTTTTGGGCGATTGCAAGCGATTGAAACAAGGGCAGCTTGCCCTGCCCTTGCCTGACGAGACCCGCTAAATCCGTTGACCTCCCCCCGGGTTCATCGTATGCGAAGGCCCCAAGAGCCGGAGTGGAGCTTGGGGCAGCCGTTATGTGCAGATATCGCACATTAGAGACGCGCCTCAACCTCCCTGTCCCAAGACAATTTGAATATCCCAATTCAAGTGAGCGACATTTAGACATGAGCGGAAACGTCACACTCATTCATCCACGCCGTTTTGGTGACGACCGTGGCTGGTTTACCGAGAGCTACAACAAGCAAAAACTGGAGCCCCTCGGGATCACCTGTGACTTCGTTCAGGACAATCATTCGCTGTCCGTGCCGACCGGCACGCTGCGCGGCCTGCATTTCCAGACACCACCCTTTGCGCAGGACAAGCTGGTGCGCTGTATACGCGGCAAGGTCTTTGATGTTGCGGTCGATATCCGCAAGGGCTCGCCGACCTATGGCAAATGGGTTGGTGTTGAACTGTCTGCGGAAAACGGCGATCAGCTGTTGGTGCCAGCAGGCTATGCCCACGGCTTCGTGACGCTGGAAGACAACACCGAGGTGACCTACAAGGTCTCCAACTATTATTCGCCGCAAAATGACGCAGGGCTGATGTGGGATGATGCCGATATCGGCATCGATTGGCCGCTGGCAGCTGGAGCCGAGCCGATCCTCAGCGGCAAGGACACCCAGCACCCGGGGCTCGCCGACTTCGACTCCCCGTTCGACTATGACGGCACGCCGATGACACTTGTCGAGATCGAGCCATAAGATCATGACCAGGATTTTGATCACGGGCGGAACGGGCCAGGTTGGCGGTTCTCTTGGCAATCTCAACTGGCCGGAAGGCACGGAACTTGTCCTGCCCTCCCGCTCTGAGATCGATCTCGGTAACGCCGATCAGATCAGCAGCTTTGTCCGGGACGGCGGGTTCGATGCGATCATCAGCTCCGGCGCCTATACCGCTGTCGACAAGGCCGAAGATGATCTCCTGACAGCGTTCAAGGTCAACGGTCTTGCACCGGCTGCCTTTGCAGAGACTGCAAAAGAGCTCGACATTCCGGTGGTTCATATCTCCACGGATTATGTCTTTAATGGCGGCAAGATCGGACGCTACGTCGAGACGGATCCGATTGATCCGCAAGGTGTGTATGGCGCGTCGAAGGCTGCCGGGGAACTGGCGATCCAATCCTCCGGCTGCCGCCATGTGATCCTACGCACCGCCTGGGTGTTTTCCGCAATCGGCGCCAATTTCGTCAAGACGATGATCCGCCTCGCGGACCGGCCACAGCTGACCGTCGTGGACGATCAGACCGGCTGCCCGACCGCAGCACCGGACATTGCGCGGGCCGCTCAGGCGGTTGTCCTGCGCCAGCTCACGGATAGGGATGCACCCAGCGGTGTCTATCACTTCTGCGGCGATGAGGCCGTCACCTGGTTCGGATTTGCCTCGGAAATCTTTCGCCTTCTAGAGGCGCGTAGCCTGGCTGTTCCGGCCGTCGCTCCGATTCCGACCAGGGACTATCCGACCCCGGCCAAACGCCCGGCGAATTCCGCTCTGGATACGTCCAGGTTGACCCAAGATTTTGGTATTGAGCCCTGTCAATGGCGCGTCGCCCTGGCCAGCACCGTTGAGGAATTGATGGGCGACAAGGAAAAAGGTTTATCGTGATGAAGGGTATTATTCTCGCAGGCGGGTCCGGCACCCGGCTTCATCCGGCAACGCTCGCCGTTAACAAGCAGCTGATGACCATCTACGACAAGCCGATGATCTATTATCCGCTGTCGGTACTGATGCTTGCCAAGATCCGCGAGATCCTGATCATCTCCTCGCCGGAGTTCATCGACAGCTACAAGCGCCTGTTCGGTGACGGCAGCCAGCTGGGTCTGGTGATCTCCTACAAGGTCCAGCCGAGCCCGGACGGGCTTGCTCAGGCCTTCACCCTTGGCGAAGAGTTCATTGGTGATGATGATGTGGCCCTGATCCTCGGTGACAACATCTATTACGGCGCTGGCCTGACCACCTTGCTGGATCGCGCCACTGGTCGGACCGAAGGGGCCACAGTCTTTGCCTATGAGGTCGATGATCCGGAGCGCTACGGCGTGGCGGAACTTGATTCAGAAGGCCGGGCGATCTCGCTGGAAGAAAAACCGGTCAATCCGAAGTCGCGCCTCGCGGTGACTGGTCTTTATTTCTACGACAACAAGGTCGTGGACTACGCCAAGAACCTGAAGCCGTCGGCGCGCGGGGAATACGAGATCACCGATCTCAACAGGATCTACATGGAGGCGGGCAATCTCTTTGTGGAGCGCATGTCCCGTGGCTACGCCTGGCTCGACACCGGCACCCATGACAGCCTTCTGGAAGCGGGCGAGTTCGTGCGCACCATCCAGAAGCGCCAGGGCCTCAACGTCGCCTGCATTGAAGAGATCTCCTATCTCAACGGCTGGATGACAAAGGACGAGCTTCTGAAATTCGCCGAGATGTTCCAGAAGACGGCCTATGGCAAATATCTCAAGAAGGTTGCGGATGACGGAACGAGTGCGCTTTAAAGGCACCATCCAGGTTTAAGGGTTTCAGGTAAAATCATGACGCGTGTAATTGTCACCGGCGGTGCCGGCTTCATCGGATCGGCAGTGGTCCGCCATCTTGTCCGCAATGTCGGCGCCGAGGTTCTGACCATCGACAAGCTGACCTATGCCGGCAATCTGGATTCCCTGCGTGAGGTCGACAACGCGCCGAACCACAAGTTCCTGAAGGAAGACATCTGCGCCGGGCCGGAGATGATACAGGCGGTGGCAGAATTCCAGCCGGACTACATCATGCATCTGGCGGCCGAAAGCCATGTCGACCGCTCAATCACGGGCGCGGCGGAGTTCGTGCAGACCAACGTGGTCGGCACCATGGCGATGCTGGAAGCCGCGCGCGCCTACTGGAACAGCCTGGAAGGCGAAAAGAAAGACAGCTTCCGCTTCCTCCATGTCTCCACCGACGAAGTCTATGGCTCGCTCGGGGATGAGGGCCTTTTCAAGGAAACGACGCCCTACGATCCGTCCTCGCCCTACTCCGCATCCAAGGCTGCGAGTGATCATTTGGCGATCGCCTGGCACCGGACCTACGGCTTGCCGGTGGTGCTCTCCAACTGCTCCAACAACTACGGCCCGTACCACTTCCCGGAAAAACTTATTCCGCTGATGATCCTGAACGCGCTCGACGGCCAGCCGCTGCCGATCTACGGCACAGGCATGAATGTGCGCGATTGGCTATATGTCGATGACCATGCAAAGGCGCTCTACACAATCGTCTCCAAGGGCCGTCTTGGCGAGAAATATAATGTCGGCGGGCGCAACGAGCGCACCAATCTCGAAGTGGTCAAGACGATCTGCGCGATCCTCGACAAGCACAGCCCGAAGACCGCGCCGCACGACCGCCTGATCACCTATGTGGAAGACCGCCCGGGGCACGACGCGCGTTATGCGATCGATGCGACCAAGCTGGAAACCGAACTCGGCTGGCGCGCGGAAGAAAACTTCGACACCGGGATCGAGAAGACAATCAAGTGGTATCTGGAAAACGACTGGTGGTGGGGCCCGCTCCGCAACAAGGTCTACTCCGGAACACGGCTGGGACTGGTGAAGTAATCAGGAGTACGAGCGCCTTTTGCGCGCTCAACTTGCTGAGAAACCTTTTGTGGCACCGGTATTGAGCCGAGCGCTCCATCAAACATGTATTGAAGGTCCCAGATCTCCGCTTCGCTGTGTCCGCGAATGCTCTGTGGGCAGGTTTGCCGACCGCAAGCGTGTTCTATGCTTCGCGCCTCATCGTCTTTGAAAAAACGGGGTGATATTTTAGCGCCAATGCCGGTTTCTCGACGTAATTCCACATAAAGTAAGCCAGCACCAGCGAGGGTGGGATCGCGACCAATCCGAAGACATAGGGATTAATGCTCGTCCCGAAGATCGTCAGGATCGACTGTTGCACCGGCCAGCCGACAATATACGTCCCGTAAGAGAGGTCTCCCAGCTTCTCATATGTCTTGATGTGCAGTTTTGGCAGGCAGCCGGCATACATGACGAGATAGCTGTAGAAGACGGCGAACACCACGTCGCGCACAAACAGGTATGTCGTCGGCAACAGCGCCAGGACGACAACAAGACCGGCTGCAATCCAGCCACTGTGCGGGATTGAGTGCCTGTAGATCCAGATGGATGCGCCGAGCGAGAAGAAGCAGGCCAACCGCAGCGTTGTGTAGTGTTGGAGGGTCCAAAGGCTTGCACCGCATTGATCGGCGAATGAACACCCTGACAATCCCATGACGTACAATCCGGTGAGACAACTGACAGGGACAAGCCAGAAATACTTCCGGCCCTTCACGCCGACAAAAAACGCGAGCGGCAGACAGATGTAGAAAAAACTTTCGATCGGAAGCGTCCAAAGCGGATTGTTCACGATCTGGGCAAACGGCACATCCATGAAAATCGTTTCCAGACGGAACTGCATGTTGAAGATCGTCAGGTTCTTCAGCTGTGACCAAGTGGACGTATTCGAAAAGTAGTCCGGGAGGGAAACGGTCGTGAAGATCGGACCGAGCACAAACATCTGAGCCAGGGTTACAGCGGCAAGAGCCGGCACGATCCTCAAGAACCGCGACCAGGCATAAGAAATGATGGTCGCCCGCTCCAAAGATCGGCAGATCAGAAAACCGCTGATGACAATGAACGCGTTCACGGCAAAGCCGCCACCGGTCTCGTAATGATTTGTGAGTTCGGCAATTGGCTCATAAGTCAGAGCCAGGAGGGGGAACGCGTGGCTGAAGATCACCAGGCAGGCGGCGACAATACGGATGAGATCAAAATTGTTGCTTCGCGGATCGAAGGCCTCGGAGAACTTTTGATTAAAAGGTGCGATCATCTCGGCGGGCAACTTTGCGGAAATTTCAAATGCTTTGATGGTATTCCATCAACCCTTCCAGATTTTTGCTTGCCCGTCTACTGGACTTGCGGGGAGCCCGCGCACATCGAGGTGCGCCCGCCCTCTTTTGCCTGCCACTGATCACAAACATTGAGTCCCAATCCGAGCCCTGCTATATCGCCGTCGAAACAAACCCTTGGCGTTTTAGCTATCTGGGGCCGGAACACCGGACGCTATGGCTGGCAGTGTTTTGGAACGTCACAAAGGACAAGCGCGGCTTTCACGGCAAAAGCAGCTGCACCGTCACTGTGTGCGGCACCGTTCGAGGCTGACCAAACGAGTTGAGGCCAGCGGCCGGCACATTTAAGGCAAATGGAATATGCACTCCATCCTATCGAGCTTTATCGATAATCGGAAACTGATATGGCGCCTGGTCAAGCGGGATCTGCAGGCCCGCTACCGGGGCTCCATGCTCGGCATGGCGTGGACCGTGTTGACGCCGCTGTTTTTGCTGCTCGTATTCACATTCGTCTTCAGCGTGGTCTTTCAAAGCCGCTGGAATGTGGAAGTCACCGGAAAGGGCCAGTTTGCCCTGATCCTGTTTTGCGGGCTGATCATCTATCAGATGTTTGCCGACTGTGCGAACCGCGCGCCGACCCTGCTTTTGGAAAATGTCGCTTACATCAAGAAGGTCGTTTTTCCATTGGACACACTCGCCTGGGTGTCGGTTGGCGGTGCGCTGGTCAACTTTCTGATCAGTTATGTGTTGCTGCTCATCGGTCAGCTGGTCCTGATTGGAACACTACACTGGACGATGATCTTTCTGCCGCTCGTGTTGCTTCCGCTCATGCTCTTTGTCGTGGGCTCGGTCTGGCTGCTGTCGTCGGTCGGGATGTACATCCGGGATCTGAAACAGCTTGTCGGTGTTGTTGTGACGATGCTCATGTTTTTGAGCCCCATCTTTTACCCGATCCAGGCGATTCCGGAAGGTTTCCGGATCTTCATTTACCTCAATCCCCTCGCTTTCATGATGGAACAGCTGCGCGCCATCACGCTCTTTGGAAACATCCCAAACATCCCGGGCCTTGCCCTGATCACGGGCCTGATGCTGGCGTTCTTCCTGTTCAGCGGCTGGTGGTTCAACAAAGTGAAGAAGGGCTTTGCAGATGTCGTCTGATGAGGTGATGCTGGAAATCTCCAACCTGGCCAAGTTCTACACGATCTATGAACGGCCGGAAGACCGTTTGAAGCAGATGCTGTGGCGGGGCCGGAAAAAGTACTTCCGTGAGTTCTGGGCCCTGAGTGACGTCTCGTTCAAGGTCAGCAAGGGTGAAACGCTCGGCCTGCTCGGACGCAATGGCGCGGGCAAGTCCACGCTTCTGCAAATTGTGACCGGCACTCTGGAAGCAAGCGCCGGAACCGTGAAACGCCACGGCCGGATTGCGGCGCTACTGGAGCTGGGCGCAGGGTTTAATCCGGAATTCACAGGCAGCGAAAACGTCTACCTCGCCGCCTCGATCCTCGGGTTGACCGAAGAGGAAATCGAAGACCGGTATGATGACATCATCAATTTCGCCGGTATCGGCGATTTCATTGGCCAACCGGTCAAACTTTATTCGTCCGGCATGTATGCCCGGCTTGCCTTTGCGGTTGCAGCCCATGTGGATGCCGACATCCTGATCATCGACGAAATCCTATCCGTGGGGGACGCGGCGTTCACGCAGAAATGCATGCGCTTCATCAACCGGTTCAAGGAACACGGCACGATCCTGTTCGTCACACACGATATTGCCGCGGCCACGAAACTCTGTGACCGGGCAGTTTGGTTGGAAGGCGGACGTGTCAAGGAGATCGGACCGGCCAAGGATGTCTGCCGCCATTACATGGCGGGTATCAACTCCGCCAACGATGAACAGGGCACGTTCCAAATCAGCAGCCGGTCCGGCGAAGCGGAAAAGGAAGAGCCGGAGGAAATCAAGCCGCAGGTTGTGGTGGACCCTCGGGACGAACTCTTGCGCAACTCTGAATATGCCAACCAGATCAAGGTCTTCGATTTTGATCCCGGCGCGGACTGGTCCGGGCACAAGGGCGCTGAAATCGTCGATGTCTGTGTCGTTGACCAGGAAGGCGCGCGCAAGACCGTTGTCTATGGCGGAGAGGTCGTAACGCTGCGCGTCACGGCCAAGGCGATCAACGAGATTGGCATGCCGATCATCGGTTTCTACATCAAGGACCGGTTGGGTCAGAATCTTTTTGGCGACAACACCTTCCTGACCCTGAAGGATCAGGATGCCACGATCAAACCGGGCAAGGACATGGTCGCGAACTTCACCTTCCAGCTGCCGTACCTGCATGCAGGTGACTTCTCGGTCACGGTTGCGATCGCGGAGGGCACGGAAGCCGATCACATCCAGCACCACTGGATTGACGACGCCATGTTCCTGAGCGTACCGACCAGCCACTTCTCGCATGGGCTGATGGGCGTTCCGATGCTGGACATCAAGGTCGAGAGTAATCGTTGACCGGCCCGGCCGGCAAAACATAAAACTGCGGGACCAGCTTCGGCCATCTTGATACAGGATGGGTCTGCGAAGTTCTTTTAAGAGGTGTAGGTTGGCTAGAATCCAAGACGCTGAAGCGCTCAAGTGGGGCAAGGGAAATTTCGATCTTGATCGCGAAACCCTTAACCACCTCGTGTCGAGAGATGCTGATGCGGGTCTCTCCTTCGATATCTTCCTGGACCTGAAAGCTTATCAGAGCGCACCGGAAATGCTGGTGGAGGTGTTCGACCGCCTTCTCAGTCAGCCGTTTCAGGACTGGCATCTGGTTCTTCTGCGTGGAGACGCGTGCGGTGAAAAAGTCTCCGAAATTGCCGACTTCTATGAGGTTCAGGACGACCGGATCACAGCGCTTGATCTCGGGAACCATGGCATTTGGTCGCTTGCGCTGGCCGAACGGTTCCACGGCAGTGACGCTGATTTCTGCGTCTTGATCGGCAAACCTGTGTATCCGTCCAAGGGGTTTCTGCAGGCCATCGTTCAGGAGCACCGGCATTACCGGAAATCGATGCTTTACTTCTGTGATGCCGTCGAAGTAGGCGACGCGCTGAACATTGAAGCGCTTCTCCTGAACAAGCCGTGGGATCAAACACTGTTGCAGCAGCGCGATGCCACTGGAGGCGTTGTTGTCGTTGACCGGGACATTCTGGCGCGTGTCCAGCCGGACGGCCGTCGGGGCGATCGTTGGTATCACGATCTTCTGGTTCAGTTATCGCGTGTCATCCCGGCTCCTCAGGTGACCCACCTGCCCTATCCGCTGGTCGCGGTGAAAGGCGGAGAGGCCGTTGACCAAGAGAGGGGGGCACTGCCAGCTATCTCGTCTGCGCATCCCATGGTTTCCGTCATCATTCCAACGCGTGATGGTTTGGCGCTTATGCAGAAGGTCTTTGAAGGCCTGGAGCAGATAACGACCTATCCGAATTTGGAAATCATTGTCATCGACAATGGCAGTGAAAAGCCTGAAACGCTTGAGTTCTTCGCCGAAAAGGCAAAGCAAGCGCATGTCCGTATCTTGCGCATTGATGCGCCGTTCAACTTCTCAAGCCTGAACAATCAGGCGGCTGAAGCTGCAAACGGTGAACTGTTGCTGTTCCTGAACAACGACATTGAGATGACCGATCCGGACTGGCTCGGGCGCATGGTAATGGCGTTGCAATCGGCAAATGCCGGGGCTGTTGGCGCGCTGCTTTATTATCCGGACGGCCGGATCCAGCACGCCGGTGCGGTTATCGGCGCTGAGGCCGGAGTGGCCACTCACCTCGGCTTGAAAGAAGAGCCGGTGTGGATGGAAACCTCCGGCATGGGCATGGAGGCCCAGGAAATCTCTGCCGTCACAGCCGCCTGCATGCTCACCCGGCGCGATCTGTTCATCTCCATGAAGGGGTTTGATCCGGCCTTGCAGGTTGCCTACAACGACGTCGACTATTGTCTGCGCTTACGCGAGCTTGGCCGCAAGGTTCTCATCGAGCCGAAGGCGACGCTCGTTCACCATGAATCTGCCACCCGGACTGATGATCTGAACCCGGAAAACCGGGAACGGGCGCTGGCGGAAGTTGCCAGAATGCAGACACGCTGGTTCAACTCCTTGCGCCGCGACCCGCAGTTCCATCCGTGTTTGTCAATGGCCGCCCCTGGTTTTACGCCGCGTGAAGACCTGAGATACCGCCCGTATTGGCATGTTGATCGGGTTCCGGACATGCTATAGACCGCCGTCCGATTGTCCCAACTTTCTTAGTTCCTCCCCAGACCGAGTTCCCAATGTCCGCTGACCAGTTCCTGTCTTTTGAGATTACGGCGCCGCTTTTTGCAAAGCCGAAACATCTGACGCAAACAACGGCGTGGCATGGCCACCTGCCGTTTGCGCGCTGGATTGTTGCCGCGGCCAAACCGGGGGTGCTCGTTGAACTGGGCGTCCATGAAGGAGCGTCCTACTGCACCTTCTGTGAGAGCGTGGAGCGCTTTGGGACCAACACGAAATGCTACGGCGTTGATGCCTGGGAGGGGGATCACCAGGCTGGGTTTTATGGAGATCAGGTTCTAAAGGCGCTGTCTGCCTATCACGGCCCGCTTTACAGCTCTTTCTCCACGCTGGTGCAGAAATGGTTTGCTGATGCTGCCCAGGATTTCGACGACGGCTCCATCGATCTTCTGCATATTGACGGCCTGCACACCTACGACGCGGTGAAGGCGGACTTTGAGGCCTATTTGCCGAAAATGAGCAAATCGGGCGTGATCCTGTTTCACGACACGGTGGTGCGCCACGGCGACTTCGGCGTCTGGGCACTGTGGGAAGAACTGACCAAGAAGTACCCGCACTTTGAATTCACCCACAGCAACGGCCTCGGTGTTCTGTGTGTTGGTGAGACCCCGCCCCCTGCCCTTTCCTGGCTCTGCGGCCTGAAAGACCCCTTGCGCGGCGAAGTGCACGACTTCTTTGCCAATATCGGCAACCGGCTGATCTGGGAAACGGAAGAAAGCCGCATCCGCGACCGTCTGACCGTGATGGAAACTTCGGTGAACGACCAGCAAAGCAAAATGCGCTGGGATAATGAGTTCTTGAATACAATCTTGCAAAGTCGATTGGATGAGTCTGCGGCCCTACGCGATGAACTGCGCCGATTGTTTGCAGACTTCAAAACGCAGGAAGCAAAACTTGCGGAAGTCTTCGTCGAACTGGATCTAAAGAATGCCGAGATCGAGAAACTTTCGAATCTGGCGCAAGCCCTGCAGTCGGAAATTTTTGCTCTAAGAAACTCCACAAGCTGGAAGGTTACGAAACCGTTGCGCTACGTGCGGTCCCGTAATTTTGCCGGATTGAAGGCGGGTCTAAAGCCGGTTGTAAAATTTGGCTGGCATGTGGCGCGAAAGGTGCTGCCGCTTGTTCCCGGTGGTCAGAAGGTGGTCGATAAGATTACAGCGTCGCGAATACGGCGTTTTGAAGAGACGGAACGCCAAAAATTCCAGGACGAGCATACTCCGCATTACTTCATTGGCCAGGATCTGACGAACATTGATCCTGCTGAAGTGACACCCTTGGTCACACGCGCGCTGTCCGGAGCACCTGCTACGACGCAGAATGTTGCGCCGATCATAACGGAAATCGCTGCTCTTAGCGGCCATGGAACCAAGGACCTTTTCAGAAGCTTCCAAAAGGACCGTTTGAACGAGTTCCTTGAAAGTGAAGATCTGGTGAGACTGCCAAACGCCTTCTCGCCCAAGGTGTCGATCATTCTGGTTCTTTACAACAATGCCGAACTGACCCTGCCCTGCCTGAAGTCCCTCCAGTCGGAGCGCGATGTCACGCTTGAGGTGATCATCATCGACAATGCCTCCTCGGACCGCACGCACGAGCTGCTTGAAAAGGTCAAGGGTGCAAAGATCGTCAAGAACGATGAGAATGTCGGGTTCCTTCTGGCGGTGAACCAGGCGGCTGAGATGGCACGTGGTGAGCACATTCTGCTCTTCAACAACGATGCCACCATGCGGCCAGGCACTCTCGAGGCTGCGATCAAACGCCTGGACTCGGACCCGGGCATCGGCGCCGTTGGTGGCCGGATCATGCTGTTGGATGGCCGCCTGCAAGAGGCGGGCAGCATTGTCTGGAACGACGGCACTTGCCTCGGTTATGCGCGCGGCGACGACGAAGATGCGCCGCATGTCATGTTCGTCCGTGATGTCGACTATTGTTCCGGTGCCTTCCTGCTGACGCCCAAGAAAGTCTGGGAAGAGCTCGGCGGTTTCGACACGATTTATGCGCCGGCTTATTACGAAGAAACCGACTACTGCATGCGTTTGTGGGAGAAGGGCTACCGGGTTGTTTATGACCCGAAGGCCATCATCGACCACTTTGAATTCGGCAGTGCGGCCAAAAGCGACTGGGCGATTGCGCAACAGCAGAAAAATCACATTGTCTTCAAGGAGCGGCACAAGGACTCCCTGGCCGCGCAATATGCACCCTCGGAAGACAACATCTCCAAGGCCCGGATCCGCGGCCGGAAAAATGCGCTCTCCGTTCTCATGGTCGATGACCGGGTGCCTTACCGGCATATGGGAAGCGGTTATCCGCGGGCCGCGGATATAGTGGAGGCGATTATTGCAATGGGTCACAATCTGACCCACTACCCGCTCCAATTCCCATATGATGCCTGGGACAGCATCTACGCATCACTTCCAGACAACGTGGAAATTGCACGCGGATTTGGCGTCACCGGGTTTGAGGAGTATCTGGTCCAGAACGCTGCGCGATATGATGTCTTGATCATCAGCCGGCCGCACAATATGGCGATTTTCAAGAAGATTTTCGACAAGAACCCCGATGCCTTTAGCGGTGTTCGCATCGTCTATGACGCAGAGGCCGTTTTTGCCAACCGAGACATCTCAAAAGCCGAGATGTTGGGCAAGCCAATGTCCATGGACCGTGCGACTACGCTGGTAAGCGAAGAAATCTCGCTTGCTCAACCGGCAAGCATCATTGCAACGGTTTCTGGCGAAGAAGCCAAGAGTTTCCGGGGCGGCGGTAAGGCTGTGGTCGAGATCCTCGGGCACAAACTGGAAGCAAAACCGAGCGATGTGCCGTTCTCAGCACGCCGCAATCTTTTGTTCGTCGGTGCCCTTGTTGCCGATGACACGCCGAACGTTGACAGCCTCGTCTGGTTTGCCAATGAGGTTCTACCCAAGGTCAATCTCAGCCTTGAGCAGCCGCTCACCTTGCAGGTGGTCGGCAAGGTGGAATCTGGGACGGTCCAGACGCTCGCCTCCGAGCATATCCATTTGCTCGGACGGGTGGAGAACCTGGATGAGATCTATGATCAGAGCCGGATCTTCATTGCCCCAACGCGCTATGCGGCCGGTATCCCGCACAAGGTTCATGAAGCCGCTGCACACGGCCTTCCTTGTGTCGCCACCGAGCTGATTGCGCGCCAACTGGGCTGGGCTCATGATGAGGCCATTCTCGTTGGCAAGGATGCTACGGAATTCGCCGCCCAGATCGCGCGCCTTTATCAGGATGAAGAGCTCTGGACCAAGATCCGCGCCGGCAGCCTTCAAAAGCTTGCAGAAGATTGCGCGCCGGATCAGTTCGATGCCACTGTCGCACGGCTGTTGACGGAGTAAGGCGACACGCGGGTTTCACTAGACGGACTTAAATTCTGACAATTGTCGGAGGCGGTTCTTATCTCGATCAGGTCGTTGAAAGGCTTATGATGGGATCGAAGCCTACGGAAACCAGCACACTGTTGGATGTTGAACACCCAACAGTTTTATGGCCTGGCGGTTGCAACATTTTGCGGCCTCTAAAGCAATGAGGGTCATGCCAGATCTACGTAATAGGCAACACCTTCGTAGTTGTAGTGACCGAGAGTGCTGATGATGTTGTCGCGTTCAGTCACAGACGTCGTGAAAAAGTGGCTGTCGTTCGATGTGTTGTAAAACCGGTAAAGGGCCGTTCCGCCACTGTCGCTTGCTGAATGCGCGTAATAGACAATGCCTTCAGCATTGAAATGCGGCAGGTTCGAAGAGATGTTGGCGGCTTCTTCCGCGTTAGCGGTATAGAAATGCGTTCCGGTAGCAGTGTTATAGAACCTATAGACTGCCGATCCGCCATTTTCCGCAGTGGCATTGGAGTCGAACACGTTGCCTTCATAAGTCATGGTCGGCGTATTAGTGATGATCGAGTCCCGCTCGGTTGTGCTTGTGGTGAAAAAATGGGACCCCGTTAGCGTGTTAAAGAAGCGGTAGACTTCGTACGGGCTGTTGTCTGCGTCTGGCGTATCAACCGGTAATGTGACATCCGGGATGTCACCGACATGGGGGTTTATAGCTAAGCGATAATCTACCTGCTCAGGGTTGTTTCCATTGGCAATGATTTGATCTGTTGTGCCGTCAAATTCGAACCCAGTTACCTCAAGAATAACGGTTTCTCCAGTCAGATACCAAATTGCTTCGGAATCTGGAAACTCATCTCGGCCCCAGGAAAGCGCGGTCGTATCAATCTGAGGATTAGCTGCCTTGAAGACGTCGAGATTGTTGTCAATAAACGTCTCACCGGCAATCTCGTAAGGAGAGCTGACATGCTCACCGCCGGTCCAGACGCCACTGAGGCGGCCTTCAATCTTGGAGACCCCCTGAACGGGGATCACAGTTACAAGATTTGCATAATCGCCCGTGGAGTTTGCTGTGAAGTTGACCCGGACTGAAGCCAGTTGATAGGGATCGAAACTATAGTAGTCGTAAATATCGCCACTGATTGGCGGATCTATGACGCTGAAGACATGATCGAATGTCCAGATGTTGGTTTTGGCGATGACATCCGTCGGCAGATTGCTGGCGAACGCCAGTGTGCCCAAATCTGTCGCAGTGGCTACTGTATCGTTTTTGAAGATCTCAACCATTTGCTCCTCCATCAGGTTGGAGGAATATATTCATAATAATGAAATTATGAATATGACCTATCTCAATGACTTTATGGTTTTTTAACCACGGCAGAAAATGCTCGAAACACCATTCCTTGCCGAAGCCTCAACCTCACGATCCGAACTTGGTTCGTCACGAAGTTACGGTACATTGTTCGAATGAATAAACTCTCCCGGAAAACCGTCTACAAGAACCGGTGGATGCAGGTGCATGAGGATGCCGTGCGGTTTCCGGACGGATCGGAGGGCATTTATGGCCTTGTCGACAAACCGGATTTCGCGCTGATCATCCCGCGCCATGACGACGGCCGGTTTCAACTTGTTGAGCAGTACCGTTATCCTGTCGGCGGCCGCTACTGGGAGTTTCCGCAAGGGTCCTGGGAGGGCGTACAGAACGCCGATCTTGAACAGGTAGCCCTTGGCGAGCTGGAAGAGGAAACCGGCTTCAAGGCCACGTCATTGACGAAGCTGGGCCATCTTTTCGAGGCCTATGGTTTTTCCAATCAGGGATTTGATATTTTTCTCGCCGAAGGGCTGACGCCCGGCGAGGTCAACCGCGAGAATGCCGAGCAGGATATGGCAACGGCCGCATTCACCCGCGCTGAGATCACCGACTTGATCCGCTCAGGCGGCATCAAGGATGCCCCAACGGTCGCCGCGCTCGGTCTTTTGAGCATGTCTGAATAATCCCGAGCGTACGCCCGTTCCAGTTGGAGCGCATCTCAATTGTCTCACTCAACCGGCCTACCGCGGCTGGCCAGGCCTTGCCATATGCCGCGGCCACTCCGGCCCATGGCCTGCATTCGTGTCAGCCCGCCTCCCCGGCCTTGAGCCGGGGTCTCCTTTGCTTCATTCCCCCGAACCTAAGCGCTGCAGCGTGCGGGAGGGCAGAGGTTTGGGAGACGCGATACGCCTTTCGATCGCGCAATCAGGATTCCTGCGAAAACTACGAATATTCCGTAAAGTAATTTCGTGATCCAAAACACAGAACAACACCCGTATTCGTGTATTCTCTTAGTGTATTCCAGACATAGGAGGAGAAAATGCCAAGCACGAATACACCAACAGACGAAGACGATTATGTATCCGGCACAAAAGGCGCAGATGTTCTTACCGGTGGTGCAGGTAAGGATCAGTTTTCATTTCATACAGATTACCCAAATAACTTCAATCGCGACACATTAGATGATGGTGATCGGATTACCGATTACGAATTCGAGGAGGAGATCGACATCACCGGTGTTCGGCTGGTCGATGCTAATGTTTCGCTGGAATACGACGCGACCAACAATCAGACTCGGCTGAAGCTTGACCTCGACAAGGATGGGACCGTTGACCGCACAATTATTCTAGACGGTGACAAGCGTGGCCAGCTGCAAGTCGATGCCAATTGCTGCTCCACCCCCACGACGACCATCAAGATCAAACAGGCTGCTCAAACCAGCGTGACCTATGTCGAACCGCCTCAATCCGAAGCGACGATGATCGATCTGGAAGACATCGGCTTCCATGAAGGCACGGACGGTCTCGACATCATCTTTGCACTCGCGGGCAATGATGTTGTCTTTGCCGCAGCCGGTGCCGACACGATCATCGGCGGTGACGGCGACGACACCTTGAACGGCGGCGACGGGCCGGACCTCATCGGCGGTGGCCGCGGCAACGACACCCTGAATGGCGATGCCGGCGATGACGAGCTTCATGGCGGTCTCGGCAACGACACCTTGAACGGCGGCGCGGACAATGACTACCTGGCCGGAGAAGAAGGAGCCGATACTCTGAACGGCGGAACCGGCAACGACACGCTGCGCGGCGGTGCCGATGCCGACACGCTGACGGGTGGTGAAGGCGACGACATCTTCGTGTTCTTGGACGGCGATATTGCTGCGGGTGAAAAGATCACCGACTACGAATACGGCGAGAAAATCGATATCGGAGGTATCTCGAACGCGAACCAGGTGAAGCTGACAGCCAACGGCACGGGATCCACCCTGGAGATGGACCTGGATAACGACGGAACGTTCGAAACGCAGCTTGGTCTCGATGGCGTAACCGGCGGCACCGTCATCGTTCTGCCGAATGAAGGCGGTCTGCGGATCTTGAACCAGCAAGCTGGAACAGACGGCCACGACAAACTCTATGACACGGGCCTTGCATCCTATGTGGTCGGCGGCGCGGGCAACGACATTTACTATGCCCAGGGGTCGGTTAACGATGTCTTTGTCGATGATTGCAACGACCTCATTGCTGTTGGCGACTTCGGAGACCGGGATCTTCTGCGGGATGTTGAGTTCGTGAAGTTCGAAGATGGCCTGTTTGCATTGGCGGACTACAGCTGCGATCCGGTCACGGACACGGGCACCACGGAAATCTTCCGCTTCTTCAATACCGAAACCGGCACACATTTCTTCACCGCAAGTGCGGAGGAAAAAGACTATGTGATCGCCAACAATGAGGTGATGAGCTTCGAAGGTGCCGTTTTCAGCACCAACGCCAATGCCGACACCGGCATCGCCGTCTACAGGTTCTTCAACACGGACTCAGGCACGCACTTCTATACGGCGAGCGCGGATGAGAGGTTAAACCTGATCGAAAACAGTCCGTCGCTCAATTATGAAGGCATCGCCTACTACGCCTATGGGGAAGACAACGGCACCAACACGGAGCTGTTCCGGTTCTTCAACACGGACAACGGCGGGCACGTCTACACCGCAAGCCCGGAAGAACGCGAGAGCATCAACGCCAATCTGCCGCAGTTCAACGATGAAGGTGTTGCCTACTACGTCGACTTTGTCTGATTTGTATCACAGACGGACGTTTCTTTAGCCATTCTGGCCCCCGGGCCAGATGGCTGATGACCTTTTTTGATTATCTATTTCGCTCGGGTCACGTCCGATTCAATAATGAAAAGTGCAAAATCTGAATGCAAAAACAGGCACTTGATAAAGCGCCTGTTTCCATATGCGATAGCGTATGATTGAGACTATGCCAGCGTGAATTCACCCGCAGATGTTTCAGTCAAGCTGGTGAGGCCGGTGACACCTGTAAGGACAACGACATGACTGTCTGAGCTTGTGTTATTGTCCACATTCTCACTTGAGTTTTCGAAATACACATACGTGTTTCCGCCATGCTCAAAGAACGCGACTTCGTTGGTGCCGATTTTTCCGGCTCCTTCGTCATCTTCGATCAGAGCCAGTTTTTCCGCCAAGGTGCTGTTTGCCTGGTTTCCATTACTGAAGTCAGTGATCTTGCCGTTTGTCGTTGTGACTGCTGATCCAGCACCACTTTGATTACTGACAACATCGTTGTTTGCATTCGCCTTGATCTTGTCGCTGCCTGCTTCAAAATCAGTCACGGTTGTGGTCGCACGATTACTCAGCAAAACATCAACACCGTCGGAAATCACAACAAAATTGCTGCCGCCCCCAAGCGTGATCGTGTCCTGGCCATTTCCACCGCCGAGCATGTCATTACCTGACCCACCGGTCATTGTGTTGTTGCCGCTATCGGCGATTACACTCAAATTTCCTTCGAATGAGCCTGCATTTATGGTTGTTCCATTTCCACCCAAGGTGCCAAGGTCAAGCGCCTGAGTTCCTGAAACTGATATTGTTGCACCGGTAGCAAGAACAATCGATTTTCCATCAGTTCCGGGCTGGTTGTCAGCGCTCGAGCCAGCCGAACCACCGAGAATAGAGTTTGCGGAACTCCCGGTTGACGTGATGTTCAGGGTTTCGAAATTTGAAGCGTTGATTGCAGTTGCGCCATCACCGCTGCGGCTGGAGCTGAAGCTATTGTCACCCCCGATACCTCCATCGCCCCCTTTGACATTGACACCACCAGCTAAGGTGAGTGAGAGCGTGTTAGATGAGGAGTTAGTGAGCGGTGCGAAATCAAACGTCACACCCCCATTACCGCCGTCTCCTTGATTGTTTGTCCCTGGTCCGCCGGTTGGTCCAGTTGTAGTTGTGAGTTCAAATCTATCGGAAGCTTCAACGCCTGTGACTGTCCAATAGGTAGAGGCATCGGTGCCATCAGTTGTGATTGGTGTACCGGTTCCGCCACCGATCTTAAACGAACTCGAGGTCGCAGTGTTTGCTACCAGTGTCTGCGCGTCGCCACTCGTCGTCGTTAGATCAAGCTGCACTTCCACAGGGCCGCCAACGTAATAGGCAACGCCTTCAAAATTGTATTGTGGAAGGTTGGCGATGATGCTGTCTTTTTCTGCTTCGTCCACGGTGTAGAAGTGTGTGCCGGTTTGCGTGTTGTAGAACCGGTAAAGCGGCATGGTCTCTGTGGCGCTCGTGCTCGTCTCATACGCAACGTATGACGTGCCCTCAAAATTGAATCCCGGAAGACTTTCTACCTGGGTCTTTTCATCTTCACTGGCGGTATAAAAATGCACGCCGGTATTGGTATTGTAGAACCGGTACACGGGGACCGATCCGGTAGCACCCTCGACCGCATTACTGTCGAAAACGTTGCCCTCATATGAAAACTGAGGAAGCGTGTTCTGAACTGTGTCCCGCTCAGATTCACTTGACGTAAAGAAGTGTGCTCCTGTCTGAGTATTAAAAAAACGATAGATGTCATAAAGACCATCGTCTGAAGTAGCCATAACTTATTCCCCCTTAATACATTTTCGGGATTACTCTAGGGGAAAAGAGGGGGGGATGTCCGAAAAATTTTCTAAAAATCGATTCATTTTTGGAAACAGATTTAAAATAGAAAAATAGCGAAAAAATAATTTCGAATATTGCGATGCGATAAAATGATTTTTTATTCAAAGAAATATGAAAATACTACAGCGTTTAATAGATTAATATCAGTCTGTTAGGTCAAAAATATCGCGTTGCATTATTATTTTGTTCGGGTGGAATATTTCAGATGAATGAAGTCATTGTTGACTGAGTTTCTGGATATTTCTCTTGATGCGTTTGACAGCGCAAAACGCGGATGGCGTTGCGGAAGTCCTAAGTCGGCAAACTAAGTTTTGGTGCTCGCTGCAACTGTCGGCAGGCGCACGAGGCTACGCAGTAATCGGCAAATTTGCGGACTAAGCTTGTTTACGTTCCAGCTTCTCGTTGGTCAGGGTCGGCACGATGGCGGAGAGATGCGCAACGCTCATGGTGACATCGCCCTTTGAGGCGGCAGCTTGAAGGTCAGTAACCACGGTGCTGATCGTGTCCAGCTCCATCTGGTTGGCCGTTGCAACGATCACGCCATCGGCGCCTGAGGGCAGGTTTTCCTCATCGCTTTCAAACAGTTCCTCGAACAGCTTTTCGCCGGGCCGCAGGCCGGTAAAGGCAAGGTCGATGTCCTTTTCCGGCTTCAGGCCGGCGAGCGAAATCAGGATCTTTGCGAGATCGGTGATTTTTACCGGTTCGCCCATGTCAAGAACGTAGATCCGGCCGCGCTGGTTGGAATTGTCGACGCTGAAGGCTGCCGCCTGCAAGACCAGCTCCGAGGCTTCCGGAATGGTCATGAAATAGCGGCGCATGTCCGGATGCGTGATGGTCACCGGGCCGCCCGCTTCAATCTGCTGGCGGAAGAGCGGAATGACCGAGCCGTTAGATCCCAGAACATTGCCAAAGCGCACGGTGATGAAGCGGGTGCAGGTGCCGGACACATCCAGCGCCTGGCAATAGACTTCCGCGGCCCGTTTGGTCGCGCCCATGATGCTGGTCGGCTTGACGGCCTTGTCCGTTGAAATGAGAACAAACCCTTCCGACTTTGCGGCAACGGCGGCATCGGCGACGTTTCGCGTGCCGATGATGTTGGTCTGGATCGCCTCCAGCGGATTGTCCTCAACCAGCGGCACGTGTTTCAGCGCGGCGGCGTGGAAGATGATGGCCGGTTTCTCGAACTGGATGACGTCAAAGATCCGCTGCCGGTCGCGGACATCGGCAATCACCGCGCTGCGTGAGAGGTCGGGTGCCCTGCCCTGCACTTCCTGATCGATCTTGTAGAGCGCGAACTCGGAATTCTCCAGGAGCACCAGCCGAGCCGGATTGTACTTCAGGATCTGTCGGACGACCTCTGACCCGATGCTGCCGCCGGCTCCGGTCACCAGAATGGTGCGCCCGCTGATGAGATCACTCATTCGGCTGGTGTCGAGCTTGACCGGCGGGCGGCCGAGCAGATCGTCGATGGTGAGTTCGGAAAAATCCGGTTCGCTCAAATCCAGTGGCCTTGGCGTCGCGCGCTTCACCGGGATGCCGAGATCTGCGGCGGATTGCGTCAGCGCATTTGTGAAGTCTGCCGGGGGCCGGAGCGTGACGGACAAGATGGCCTCGACCGGCGTCCCGGAGCGTTCCAGCCGCTTGGCGAGATCGGACAGCTCATCGACGTTCCCAAGGATCGGAATGCCGCGGATGCTGTGCCCGCTCTTGGCCGAATTGGCACAAATCAGGCCGTGGACCTTGTAAAGGCCCGAACGCTCCAGCTGGTGGGTGCGGATGGCCTGCTCCGCATCGCGCACATGGCCTGCCAAAAGGACATGCTTGATGCCCTCCGGCGGTTTGCCGAGACCGCCAAGACGGCCAAGCCCGCCATCCTTGTGGGCCCGGTAGGCAAGGCGCGGAGCGCCGATCAGCACCACCATGACAAACCAGGTGATCACCGGTACCGAGCGCGGCAGGGCTTCTAGGCGGGTGATCAAAAAGAGCAGCAGAACGAAGATCACGATGCTGATCAGCGAGGCCACGACGATCGCCCTGAGATCGGCGAGCGAGGCAAAGCGCCAGAGCCCCCGGCCGAGGCCCATGAATTTGAAGACGATAGCTGAGATGGCGACAAAGATTGCGATCCATGCGGCCACTGTTGGCGCAGGTGGCAAATGGTCGATGCCGTATCGCGCGACGAGAGCCGCAAACAGCGCCAACCCAGACATGAACGCGTCATGGAGAATGGCAATCAGTCTTTTGTTCAAAAAGTTCATGCTGTTTGTGCGCAACTCAACGTGGATACTCCTGCGTCGGCTAACACCATACCGGAAAGAATGCAATTTGCCTTGGTGTGGACCGGATATTTTGCTAATCAAAACGAGCTTTCCGGTTTTACGGATTACCTGGCGCGATTAATCAAATTCTGAAACCGGATAGATGAACGTTTCCAAATATTTAAACCTCAATAGCGTTGTTGTGACAGTCTTCGCAACACCGTTTTTGATGGTTCTGTCGCGCAACATTGCGACGCCCATTTTTGTTTTTGTCGCCGTGCTTTTGCTTCTGTTTGCGGCGATTGACCGAAGCCCAAAGGCGGTTTTTCAGTCTGTGATTGACACGGCCCGCAGCCCTGCCGCGCTCCTGTTTGGTGTCCTTGTCGTCTTCATGGGCCTGTCGGTTGGTTGGTCGACATCGGTCGAGCGGGCCCTTGAGACAACGGTGCATTTTGCCGGAAACCTGGCACTCTTCGGCCTCTGTGTCGCGGCGCTCGCGGTCAGTGCATCCGCACGGCTGATCAGGTCCATTCTCTTTCCCTTTGCGATTATCGGGACGGCTTTGTTTCTCGTTTCTGAAGTCATTCTTGGAACACCTGTGCGCGCCCTCGTCGGGGCTTCGCCGGAAGTTTTCCGCATGAACCGGGCAGCTGTCGGGCTGGTCCTGATGTTGCCGTTTGTCCTCTATGCGCTGCCGCAGGCCAAAAAGGTGCCGGGTTTGCGTTTGGCAGCGGTGCTGACTGTTGGCGTGGCGGCCTTCATGTCGGACAGTGAGACAGCAAAGCTGGCGTTCATCGCCACGATTCTGTTGCTGCCGGTGTTTGTTCTCCTGAAAGACAAAGGCATCTGGTTTCTTGGGCTTTTGACGCTCGGCACATTCATTTTGATGCCGGTGATCTCGCCGCATGTGATGTCGCTGATCCCGGATGTTCTGGCAAGCCGCCTCCCCTATGGCTCCGTCGGGATCCGGGCGGACATCTGGACCGCGTTTTCCAGCCTGATTAAGAACCACTTCTTCCTTGGCCATGGCGTTGATGCCAGCTATATGGCAGCGGTCGATTACAAGGATCTGGATATTGCGGCGCTGTTTTTGGGCTGGGGCCACCCGCACAATTTTGCAATCCAGGTCTGGTATGAGCTCGGGGTGATCGGTGTGGTGCTGTTTGCGGCGCTGATCTTTCTGTTTTTCCGCTCGCTCCGCGCCGTGCCGCTGGATCTGCTGCCCGCTGTGCTCTCCACCGTTGCGGCAGTCTGGACCGTCGCGCTGGTGAGCCACGGAGCCTGGCAGGCCTGGTGGTGGTGCCTTGTGGGCCTGGTCAGCGTTTTGTGGCTGATCGAGCTGAAGTGCCGGCACGGGGCTGAAGCGCCAAAGAGCGATACTTGATCGCGCGCTGAGTTAGAAATGACCGCAGGGGCGTTCTATGCGCCCGCGGACTGTAGGTGGCCGGAAGGGCAAAGACGTGAAGCATGTGATCACCGGGGCATCCGGTTTTATCGGCCGCCAGCTCCTGAAACGTTTGACGGCCGAGGGGCATCAGGTCGTTGCCATCGGGCGCACACCGCCAATCGAAAACTCCGCGGACCCGCAAGTCAGCTTTGCCGGTTATGACGACTTGCCGGAAGTTGCTTCTGGTGCGGATTGCTTTTTAAACCTTGCAGCCGTCAACAATGACACCGAGGCGAGCGAAGAGACCTTTTTCAAGGTCAATGCCGAGCTGCCGCAACAGCTCGCCGCGCAGGCCAAGGCTGCCGGCGTGCCGGTGTTCGTCAATTTCTCCAGCTTTCATGCCCTTCCGGGAGGGCCGGATACCCCTTATGCCCGCAGCAAACGGGCGGGCGCTGAGGCGCTTGAGCAGGTTGCGTATCAGAATGCGCTCAATCTTTATCTTCCAGCTGTCTACGGCGATGATTTTGCTGGCAAGCTTGCGGTCTTGAAGAAACTGCCGGGGTTTTTACGCGCAGCCGGATTTGCGGTCGTCTCGGCTCTTGCGCCGGTGGTTCATGTCGACCGGATCGCGGCGTTTGTGGATGAGGATCTGACAAAGGTGGCTTCTGATGAGCCGGTTTTGCTGGCGGACAACAAGGACGACAACCTTGTCTACCGGTTTGGCCGCAAACTGATCGACCTCGGTTTTGCGCTAGCCGTCATCCTCATTTTCTGGTGGCTCTTGCTGATCGTCTGGGTCCTGGTCAAAACCGGGTCGGCAGGCCCGGGCATCTTCGCCCAGGACCGGGTCGGAAAGGGCGGCAAGGTCTTCACCTGCTACAAGTTCCGCACCATGGGCAAGGACACGCGTCAGGCCGGAACTCATGAGATTTCAGAAAGCGCGGTTACCCCGATCGGTGCTTTCCTGCGCAAGACAAAGATCGATGAACTCCCGCAGGTCTGGAATATCCTGAAGGGTGAGCTCAGCCTGGTCGGCCCCCGCCCCTGCCTCCCCGTGCAGGAGGAGCTCGTCGCAGAACGTTCCAAACGGGGTGTGCTCGACATCTTGCCGGGAATCACCGGCTTCGCGCAGATCCACGGCATTGATATGAGCCATCCGGTGCGCCTTGCCAGAAAAGACGCCGAATACATTGCCCGCCGCGGACTGATATTTGACCTCAAGATCATCCTTGGGACCTTCATCGGCAAGGGTCAAGGCGACCGGACCGCAAAAATCAAGTAATATCAATATATTATATGCTCTTGAAAAACCGGTGTTGGGCGCTTGAGCAGCGCGCCAGACATCTTTTGACCCATTAGCTCTGGTTACTTGGCAGTTCTTACCAGGATCTGTCGCTCTTTGCGTTAACCTCTCATTAACCTTAAAAAACTTGACGTTAACAACGTTCCCCGGCTTTATCTACGCCAACGGTTCCTGAATTGACGGTTTTGCCGTAACTGGGGATCATGGGCGTTGACAACAGTCCATGGCGTTGATCGCCGTTGCCGCATTTTGCGAATCTGCCGATACTGCGCAAAATTGACGGCTCAGGACTGTGGGGAGCACAAACGCGCAGCGGTAATCTGTGCAAGCCTCCTCACCGCCCGGTCGTGATCCGGACACTACCCGGATCAATGAAGAGATGATTTCGGGCCAAGGCAGGATGCTGCGGCCAGGAGGAAAATGGAGAACCGGCTGCAGCAGTCATCCCAGGGCCATGCGCTGTGGGCACAACCAGTCGGACATTTCCGTTTTTCGAAGAAGCCGGCCTGTCCGGGTTTGTGGCAAGGATTGACGACACTATGATGGCTGCCGACCAGCAAATTGCAAAAGACGCCGAACAGTTGTCTGTTCAGCTCGGGGAGCTGCGTGCCCGCCTGTTCCCGCCGTCGAGCTTGAAAGTAATGCGCTCTTTCACCTCCGGCGAGGCTGCGAAGCTGATCGGTGTCTCCGATGGGTATCTGCGCCAGTTGGCACTGTCCGGCGACGGCCCCTCCCCCGCGACAGACGATCGTGGCCGCCGCAGTTACACTCTTGCCGACATCAATGCCCTCAGAAGCCATCTTGCAAGCCAGCATGAGCCGGGTAGCACGAAGGCCCGCAGCTATGTCCGCCACCGGGATCCGGAGCGCGGCGAACACTGCCAGGTGATCGCGGTCACCAACTTCAAAGGCGGCAGCGGCAAGACAACGACTTCAACGCATCTTGCCCAGTATCTTGCCATTCGTGGCTACCGGGTGCTGGCGGTGGATCTTGACCCACAGGCCTCCCTTTCTTCCCTGTTCGGCTATCAGCCGGAACTGGATCTCACCGGCAACGACACGATTTACGGCGCGATCCGATATGATGCGGAGCGCGTGCCGCTCGATCAGGTTATCCGCAAGACCTATGTCGATGGGTTGGATCTGGTGCCGGGCAATTTGGAGCTTCAGGAGTTCGAACACACCACGCCGCAATATCTGGCGAGCCGGCCGGCTGGGTCTGACCCGCAGGAGCTGTTCTTTGCCCGTGTCCAGACGGCGCTGAAGTCGGTGGAAGACAATTACGATGTTGTGGTGCTCGATTGCCCGCCGCAGCTCGGCTACCTAACGCTTGGCGCTCTCTGTGCGGCGAGCTCCGTGATCGTCACCGTGCACCCGCAGATGCTCGACGTGGCCTCCATGAGCCAGTTTCTGTTCATGACGTCGGATCTCCTCTCCGTTGTCCGGGAAGCTGGCGGCACGCTCAACTTCGATTTCCTGCGCTATTTGGTCACCCGGTACGAGCCTCAGGATGGCCCACAGACCCAGATCGCAGGGTTCTTGCGTGCGCAGTTTGGTGAACGGGTTCTGACTGCTCCGATGGTGAAGTCGACAGCGATTTCCGATGCGGGGCTGACAAAGCAGACACTGTACGAGGTCGGCCGGGAGAACTTTACCCGCGCCACCTATGACCGTGCGATGGAGTCGTTGACAGCTGTCAACTCCGAGATCGAAACCCTGATGCTCACGGCCTGGGGCCGTGTGGAGGCAGGGAAATGAACGTTTCTGAAAAACTTATCCACGGTCACCGGGGCGGCCTTACACTGAGGCGGCTTGATCCAATTCGTCCGGAGACACTGTGGCCATGACCAAACGCAAGGACCGCCTGAAAGCCCTGTTTGCTGGTGAACCGGAAACCGCACCGGCTGAGAGTACGGCTGCGCCAGCTCCGGTGCAGCCGCAAGAGGCACGGCATGAGAAGAAGGCGGCACCAGCAGCCCCTTCCCCAACCTCAAACGGCGACCCTGTGAGTGAACGCCCGCGGTCAGCTTCCGGCGCGGTGAAGGCCATGGGGCTGTCGCTCGGGCAAATGGCGCAGGAGCTGAAGGAACAGACCGGCGAGCGGGTCGTGACACTCGATCCGTCGCACATCGAACCCTCACCAGTCGCAGATCGGTTGACCGTTGATGCCCATCTTGATGAGGGCTTTGCAGAGCTGAAAGCCAGCCTTGAAAGCCGCGGCCAGCAGGTTCCGGTTCTGGTGCGCCGTCATGCAGATGCCGCCAAGCGTGGGGACGGCTGGTACCAGGCCGCTTATGGACACCGGCGGATCCGGGCTGCGAAAGAACTCGGTATCAATGTCCTGGCGATCGTCCGGGACCTAGATGACGATGCTCTGATCCTGGCGCAAGGTAAGGAGAATGCCGAGCGGCGGGATCTGTCCTTCATTGAACGTGCTTTCTTCGCCCGCTCGCTGATTGATCATGGATTTGAACGGTCTCTGGTCCAGGATGCGCTCGGGGTCCATAAAACGGAAATGACCCGGCTCCTGCAGGTCGCCGACAAAGTGCCCTACCCGATCGCTAAAGCTATCGGGCCGGCACCCAAGGCCGGCCGCCCGCGCTGGCACCAGCTTGCCGAGATGTTCGACGGAGAGGCCGCGGAAGTCATTGCCCGCGATGAAATCACTTCCGAGGTGTTTTTGGCCTGTGATTCCGATCAGCGATTCCAGCGTCTGTTTACGCGGCTTGGAAAACGAAAATCGAAACCGGCCCAAAAACAGACGATCAAGAGCCGGTCCGGCAAACCGCTCGCTGACATCAAGGGCTCGACCATCCAGCTTGCCAAGACGGCTCCGGATGGCTTCACGCACTATCTCGCCAAACAACTGCCGGATCTCCTGGCAGCGTTCGAAGCAGATAAGAACAAGGAGCTGCCGGACGGCTAAATTAAGTCCGGTTGACAGCTGTCAACTTTCAGAAAGCGGAATTGCCGCGCTGAAGGATTTGGAAACGACGAAGGGAAGGAAACAAGGCAAGAAAAAAGGCCCCCAAAGCGAATTGCTCCGGAAGCCCTCTTTGTATGTAGCAATCTGAGAGAATCACTTCCGCCCAAAATTGTCAAGACGTGAGCCCCTGTTTTGCGGCCGGGAACGCCTTTTCATTGCCTTTTTGAAGGTGATGCACATGACGGATCGTATTGCAACGACGCCTTTCGGCGGCGGACCCTTTTCTAGTGCCTTATTCAAGGCACATGAGAAGCTTGAGGCTGATCGAGCAGCTCTCAAGTCCTCCGGCAACCGGACCGGCAAAACGGACAAGTGGCAGTTCCTGCGTGCCCTGACTGAAGCACGGGACGTCTATGCCTTGTCCGATCGGGCGATCGCGGTTCTGGAAGCGCTCCTGAGCTTTCATCCTGAAAAGGAGCTGGACGGCTCTGAAGACATCATTGTCTTTCCATCGAATGGCGAACTTTCCTTGCGCACCCGGGGAATGTCCGCGCCGACCCTGCGCCGGCATATCGCAACGCTGGTGAAAACGGGTCTTCTGCTGCGCAAGGACAGCGCGAATGGCAAGCGTTTCGCCCGCAAAGGGCCGGGCGGTGAGGTGCGTGATGCCTTTGGTTTCAATCTGGCTCCGGCGGCTCTGATGGCCCCTGAGGTCTTCGAGCAGGCCGAGGCGGCACGGGCGCATGCTGCAGAAGTCCGAAGGGTCAGGGCGGAGATCACACTGCACCTCCGGGACATTTCAAAGATGATCGAGGCAGCATTCGAGGACGGGCAGGGCTCTCGTAACCCGGCACTTTGGCTAGGCTTCACCGAAGAGCTCAAAGCGCTTTCCGGCCGCGTTGCGCGCAATGGCGCTCTCGACGACCACAAGCAGCGCTGTGACGCTTTGGTGCGCTTACGTGCTCGCGTGGAAAGCGCCTTCCTGGCTGGTATGGACGAAGTCGGGTTGCGGGAAAGAGACTGCGAAGAAGCGTCTGCACAAACCGGGGATATCTCGCAATCAGACAAAAAAATGAGCGGCAACGACGCTCGTAATGAGCGCCATATTCAAAATTCAAACAAAGACGACTCATTTGAATATTGCTCAGATAATAAAGAAGCGGGCGGTCGCCCATCTGATGTCGGGCAACGGCAAGACCTTCATCATAGTGGATCGGAAGCCGGGCAGGGTTACCAACAGGATACCGAAGCGCATGAAATCCGGGGAAGCGCCAAGGGGGATCCGGAACAAGTCTCCCTCGGAGATCTGAAACGGGCGTGTCCGTCGTTTGCCGATTATGCGCTGGAAGGCCTGGGCAACTGGTCTGATGCCCGCAAAGCGGCAGAGCTGATCCGGCCGATGCTCGGGATTTCGAAAGATGCCTGGCTGCGGGCGCAACAGCATATGGGGCCAGCCGGGGCCATTGTCACGATGGCCTATTTGGTCGAGCGGGCGGAGGAGATCAAATCCGCTGGCGGATACTTACGGGTTTTGAGCGAGAAGGCCGAAGCCGGGAAATTCCGGCTCCGGCCAATGCTCGACTCTCTTTTGAACCGGTGAGGGCAGGGGGCTGCCAAGGGAGCGTTGACAGCTGTCAACAAACGAGCGCGTTCTGGCGGCTTTGGCTGAAAAGGTGTTGCGGTTTGTCCAGAAGATCAGATTCGGGGTTTGGTCGCCGGTTTGATACCGGAATCGCCGGTGTTCGGAACACCCTTGGGCTCTATGAGCAAGACCTTGGTTTCTTCTTCTGCACGCGGCCGATGGACAACGCCTTTCGGCACAATGAAGAGCTCCCCGGCTTTGACCACATGCGGGTCCTCGCCTTCAATGTCCATGATCATCTCGCCCTCAAGGACAAGGAAGAAGTCATCGGTGTCTTCATGCTTGTGAAAGGGAAACTCCCCCTTGAACTTCACCACCATCACGTCGTTGGTGTTGTAATCGGCGACCACATGGGGATCCCAATGAGTGGCAAACATTGAGAGCTTGTCGGAGAGATTGATGGGTTTCATATCGGTCCGTCCTGTGAACTGCCAAGAGGGGCAGGGGCTTTCTGTCTTCAACGCGCCCACGGTACTTCAATCCATCCGGACCTGTCTTGAACGTTTGTGCGGGAACCGACGGATCATAGCCGGGGAAGGGTTATCGCCGGTTTTGGTTCATGCTTGAGAATGGATCGCCGATGAAAAGGCAATCAGACCGGCTGTATTCCAGGAGCGCAGAAGCCAGTTGACAGCTGTCAACTTTGAAACAGCATTGAAGAAGAGCCACCAAACGTGATAATGTGCATTTGTGCACAAAATAACGTACGGTGGGTTCCATGTCAGTGCAAAATACCTCCAAGCTTGTCTCCGACAATGCCGAAACCGCGTTTTTGTCCGCCAGGGTACCGGTGCCACTGAAAAACCGGTTCAAGGCGCTGGCCGCGGAGCGCGGGGCGAAGGTGCAGGATTTGCTTCAGCAGATCGTCCAAAACTATGTGGATGACCAATCAGCCGGTCCGTTGGCGGCGACCGATGTCATTGCCCGTTTGAGGGGCGTTCGCGGGGATCTGGAAGGGCAGGGGATCGGCCATCTTTATCTCTTCGGTTCGTTGGCTCGCGGCGAGGCCCAGGCCGGAAGCGATATCGACTTGAGTTATGAGCCGAAGGAGGGCGCGCAATTGTCCCTGTTCGATCTGGCCCGGCTTCGAGAAGTTCTGGAGGTAGCGCTCGAGATGCCTGGCCGGGTGGATCTGGCACCGCGCGCCCGTCTCGCTCCGCATGTGGCCGAGGCGGCTGCAAACGACGAACTCCGGATCTTCTGAAGCGCCATGCGTGAACCCCGCCACCGGCTGGAAGACATCCAGCGCGCCATTTTAGACATTCGCACTTTCGTTGCTGATCTGGATCAGGCCGCGTTCCTGAAAACGCCGCTTGAAGACCGCAAGACGTTCCGTGCGGTGACGGCCTGCCTTCAGGAAATCGGCGAGGCTGTGAAGGCATTGCCACCGGAAGTCACAACCCGCCATACGGACATTCCCTGGCGGCTGATTGCCGGAATGCGCGATCACATTGCCCATGAGTACTTCCGCGTCGACGCAGACATCATCTGGGCAACGATCGAAAGCGGCGAGCTGCAAATTCTTCTGGAAGTGGTGAATGAAGAGCTGGATCAATAAACAACCACGTTCAAGCCGTCCTGATTAGACTATGCGCCGATAGAAGTTTTAAGTCTGGCCGTGTTGGATGTACGGCTGCCTGAAACGCATTGGAGGGCGTTCAAAAAAACGATAGCTCGCCCAAGCGACAGGTACAAAACCGACAAAGCAGATCGCCGAGGCGAGGACCATAGTCGGTGTATGCGTCAGGTCAACGACATGCTTCTGAACGAATTGGGCGAGATCGAACACAACGAAAAAATGCAATAGGTAGATAGAATAGGAACAAGTGCCGACGAGTGCGAGCGCTTTGGAGAAGAAATGACTTTCGAAGCGGAAGGACGTGTCATACCAAGCGATCAAAGTCGCAAAGCAGAGACCTGAGATCGTTGGAGCAACAATCCAGACAGGGCTTGGTGTCGGGTATGTTTCGTTCATGTAGAAACCACCCCAAACATCAAACAGGTACATGAAAACGAGCAGAGTAAGCCCGGTGCCAACCGCGAGAAAGTGCCGCCTCCGCAGTCGGTGACTGAAATAAAAAGCCAGCATTCCGAAAATAAATTGATCTATGCATCCCACTAGCGTCCAGTAGGCGAGCGATTGTACTTCGCCTTTGACGACCCAAAGTGCTGCTCGCAGTGTAATCGAAAGAGCGATTACCACGAGGAGACCGATTGGGTTACGAGTTCTAATCATAAGCAGGAGCGGTAGCATTAAATAAAAATGAAGCTCTACCGTAATTGACCAGCCCCCATTCGGCCATTCTGGCGTCACGAAGCCGCGCAGTAGGATTTGAAGGTAGGTTCCAATTGATTGACCACTTGGCATGATTTGCAGAAAAAACGTCAATGCGAAGGCAACGAACAGCAGCGGGAAAAGCCGAATAATTCGGTTAGTCAGAAACCGTAAGGCATAAATCTGATTATGACCGATTAGTTTGGCGAAAAGGTAGCCGCTAAGGGTCATGAAGAGAGCAACCCCAACATGGCCCTCCGTGAAAATCGACAGTGGAAATATTGGTGCGGGGGCAAGGTGGCCATCGTTGACGTGGTTAAAATGCCAAGTGAAAACCATGAAAGCAGCAACGGCACGAACGTGGTCCAGCCCAACAAAATACTTGCCTGTAGAAGATTGCACGGTGTCAGCTTCCTATGAAGTTCTGGCTTGTGTTGACGGGTGTACTGGACAACTTCAAATCCACGGTAATTACGCCAGCTGATAAATTACTTGGCCGGAGCGCTCTCGCATATGTAATTACCGGGGAGTGGTTATTCGCTAGTAGGTGCCTTGCGTCCTTAAGACTCGATCCCGTAGCGCTGCAGGATCTGGGCATGGGTGCCGTCGTCGACCATGGTGTCGAACACCGATTGCAGGAGATCGACGAGGTCATCGGGCGTCTTGTGGTGAAGAACGAGATAGAGTTCACCGCGGTCCAGTTCATAGACAGTTTCATACTCATCCAGGGCGACATCACGCGTTTGCAGCGCCCACCGGGTCACTCTGGTTTCATAGGAGATGGCATCCACACGGCCGGCAATGAGCTTGCGGAAATTCTGATCGTTTGACAGCACCGCTTCGATCCGGTCATCCGGAACGCCGTTTGCCTGCAAGAGCAACTGTCCTATATCGTCCTTGACCACCCCAATTCGCAGGTCCGCCAAGTCCTGAACTGTTTGGATCTTCAGGTTTCTGCTCTTTTTGGCAATCAGCCCCACGACTGTCGGAACAAAGGGCCCGACCCATTTGAACAGGCTTTCACGGTCCGGTGTGCGGGTCGTCGAGAAGAGCGCATGCCCGGACCGCTGGAGGGTGAGGTTGTAGCCGCGCGCCCATGGCAGGAGCGAGATGTCGGATCGGCTGTGACCGGAGGCAGTCCGATTGAAGATTTCTTCCATGATCTCAACGCTGAGCCCCATCAGCTCGCCCCCCACTTGATAATTGTAGGGGGGGTACTCTTCCGTCATCACCTTGAGACCACCAAGGTCGGAACTTGCCCGGGACAAGCGGAGCGATGGCAGGGGCGCCAACACAGCCATGCCTGCCAGAACGGTCCGTCTTGTCACTGCCTTCATCTGTTGCCCCTTGTCGGTGACACGGTTTTCAGTACGGCCGGGCTTCCAACTCTTTCAGGTCCGGCAAGGCGTATCTGCTTGACCGGCTTTTCAATGGCCCGTTGAGCCAAACATCAAGCGGTTTGGCCTCTCCGAAGAGGAAACCCTGACCAAACCTTACATTCCGTTGTGTCAAGCTGCCAAGTTGTTCTTCGGTTTCGATGCCCTCTGCAATCACGGTTAGATCCAGCTTCTCCGACAGGCCGACAATGGCTTCAACAAGTGGCGCGGTCTTGCCGGACGCATCTTTGTTGGAGGTATCTCCAAGTCCTTGAACAAACGACCGGTCGATCTTGACCGTATCAACGTGCAGGCGGTTCATGTAGCTGAGCGATGAAAAGCCGGTCCCAAAATCATCGAGTGCCAGGGCACATCCGAGTTTCCGGATATCCTCGATCAGTCCGTCTAGATCGGCACTGTTCTGCATTAAGGTTGTTTCGGTGATTTCGAGTACCAGCCGGTCGCCCACCAGATCATGTTGCGCAAGGTACCTGGCCAAAGTGTCCGGCAGTTCCCGTCTGAACTGGGCCGCTGACAGGTTGAGCGTCACATAGGCGTCCTGCCAATCAGGTTGCTGCTCAAGCTCTTTGAGCGCCCGCATGCCGAGCCGCAAGACCCGGTCGCCGATTTCCAGAATGCTGCCGGTCTGTTCGGCAACCGTGATGTACTCCCGTGGCGGCAAGATGCCCATGTCCGGGTGCACGAGCCGCAAAAGGCCTTCGAACCCGACGATGCTCCGCTCGTTGAGATGAACGATGGGCTGGTAGTAAAGCTCAAACCAATCATGTTTCAGAGCCTCGGAAATGAGCTCCTTGACCTCCAATTGGCGTGCGGCTTCCTGGCCGAATTGGACATCGAAGACGCAGTGTCCGTTCCGTCCGCTGCCCTTTTGGCGGTACATGGCGACATCGGAGGTCTGCAGCAGGTCATCCGCCGTGTCCGCATTTTCCGGATAATAGGAAATCCCGATGCTGGCAGAAATTTGCAGCTGCCTTCCGGAAAGGCTGATCGGTTGCTTCAGGACTTGGTTGATGCGTGTTGCCAGATCGACAGCGCGCGCGCGGACATCGCCACCGGACAGCAAGATGGCGAACTCATCGCCGCCAAAACGGCCGAAACAATCATCGGTTTTCAAGAGCTTGGATACTCTTTGTGTGACCAGCTTCAGGACCTGGTCGCCGGCAAAGTGTCCGAGATTGTCATTGACCCATTTGAAGTTGTCGAGATCAAAGAAGAGCACGGCGATTTCATGGTCCGCATCGGCTGCGTCGATCGCCTCGTTCATCCGGTGCGTGAAACCGTGCCTGTTCAGCAGTCCGGTCAGGAAATCCGTTCGCGCTTGATGGAGGATCTTTGCCTCTGCGGCTTTCAGTTGACAGATGTCAGCCATGACGGAGAGCGATTGCCGGCCGGTCGAACTCTTGTCGAAATCCCTGATTTCGGTGATCAGAACATCCAGCGGCGATCCGTCGGCCCTGATGAAAACCGAGGTGATTTCGAAAGACATGTGCTCCGCTGAGAACAGGCGCTTGCGGCTGTCGAGATATTCCTCTGTGCAATCGGGTTGGAGGAACTCCCTGAGCTTGCGGCCTATGACGGCCTCCCGCGCGTACCCCGTAGCGCTCAACCAATAATCGGACACGTTCAGGATCCGGTCTTCATGGTCAATGGAGTAAAGCATCACCGGCGTGTTGTGGTACAGAAATGCCAGCCGCTTGTTTGCCTTCAACAGCTTGGCTTCGTCCTTGTCGAGGCTGTCCTGCATCTCGTTAAAGGCTTCGGTGACGCTGCCGAACTCGTCAGATGATGACCAATCCACCCGTTTGCGGGTTCCCGACCGATGGGTGGTCTCGATGGCTTCATTCAGCCGGCTCAAGGGCCGGTTGATCATGACGCGGTTGGCAAGCAGGGCAACGATAAGGACAGAAATCGTCGAAACCACAAACAAAATGGCGGGGTAGGCGACCTGTTCGATGGCGGCACTCCGCAGGCGTTCCGACATGAACCAGATGTTCAGCGTGCCGACGTTGTAATCATTCCCATCAATGACGTGGATGATGTCCTTTGAGAACAATGTCCCGCCTTCGTGCGAGGCCGGATTGCCGTCATCGGCGTTTGAAACAAACGCGAGCCGGTTGTCGGTATCATCGAGGACCTCGATGCTGAAAATGTCTGGCTCTGTGGCGATGGCTGCTGTCCATTTTTTCAGATTTTCGTCGTCGAAATCCCAAATCAGCTTGCTCAAGACCTTGCTGTTGACGTCAACGAGAACCTGCTGTTTCGCAACCATCTCGCGTTCCAGCGTGTCTTTGGTAACAACGAAAAACAACAGCAAAAGCGGGCCGTTCACGGCAATCAACGTTGCGAGCATAATGACGAGAAATTTTCGCTGCGTTGATCCCCAGATATACCCGAGCATTGTGCAAATAGATCCCTGTTTCGATCTAGGAAGCCATCAAGTCCATGAAATACTAGATCACAATGGGCGAGGTATTTGAATAACCTATTAATATCCTAGGTAATTTCATACGGGTCTTGTTTCGCTTAGGTTGTATTGCGCTGTATGAACCTATCACCTGCACTGCAGTTTCGTGCTCCGGTCGATCCGGCACCGATCGGGCGTGTAGTGCCATCTAGCGTGTTAACCTATGACATACGACATGGTGCATTCATCCGGTCAAGAGCCCAGACGAGTGCTATCTTTCATACCAGGGCGGTTGTTTCCAGGTAATACGGAACTGAACATCGCCATCCCAATTCGCTTTCGATCCGGTGCCGAAGTTGGTCGGAAGCATCGGGCTCACCATGGGTCACAAAGGTCAGGGTTGGTGGCCGCTCAAAATTGCCGAGCCATTGCATGATTTCATTTGCATCGGCATGAGCGGACAGCATGTCGAGATTGCTGACTTTTGCCCGAATTGGAACCTCATGGCCATGAATTTTGACGCTTTTGGCACCAGCAGAAATCGCAGCTCCTCGAGTGCCCCCGGCCTGATATCCCGCGAACAAGATCAGGTTCCGAGGGTCTGGCGCATAGTGTTTCAAATGATGCAGCACGCGGCCGCCTGTCGCCATTCCGCTGGCCGAGATAATGACTTTCGGCATTCTGTTCTGGGAGAGCGATTTTGACTGTTCCACACTCTCCGTATACCGGACAGCATTTCTCTCCCAATCACATTCTTGTGCCGTGAGGCGGTGCACGCCGACATGATCCTGAAAGACATTTGAGGCCCGGATGGCCATTGGACTGTCTAAAAATACCGGCAAGTCCGGGATCCGCTGCGCTTTCTTCATCCGATGAATGTGCAGGAGAATGGATTGTGCCCGGCCGACAGCAAAGGCTGGAATGATTACCGTACCGCCACGCCGTGCTGTCGTGGATATGGCCTCTGCCAAAATCTCTTCTGGTTCCAGGGCCTCGTGGAGCCGGTTGCCGTAGGTGGATTCCACCAGAAGATAGTCGGCCTCCCGGATCGGAGCCGGGTCCAGCATGGTCGCGTCACCATAGCGGCCAAGATCACCAGAAAACACGATCTTGCGGCCTTTGATGGACACCTCGACAATTGCCGCGCCGAGAATATGGCCAGCACATTTGAAACAGACCGTCAGCTTGCCGAGCACATCATGCGGAGTGTCGAAGGCAACAGTCTGGAAGCTCTCCAGAGATTTTTCGGCATCTTTTTTGGTGTAGAGCGGAAGCGCCGGCTGGTGTTTTGAATAGCCATGCCGGTTGGCGAAGTCGGCGTCCTTTTCCTGAAGAAAACCACTGTCAGGCAGTAGGATTTCACACAGATCCTTTGTGCCCTGCGTGCAAATGACCGGACCTTTGAAACCATTGCGGATCAGAAGCGGCACATATCCGGAATGATCCAGATGCGCATGTGTCAGAATGACAGCATCAATCGAGACTGGTTCCACGGGCAATGCAGCCCAGTTCCGCAACCGCAATTGTTTGTAACCCTGAAACAAGCCGCAATCGACCAGAATGCGGAGCCCGTTGGTTTCCAGCAGGTATTTCGATCCCGTGACCGTTCCCACGCCGCCCAAAAACGTAATGCTCAGATCCATTTAGAGGCCTCCTTATCACCCGGGAAGACTGGCCAATCCGCACGCGGAAGGCACGTTTATGGGAAGATTGCCGAGGCGAGCTTGGCATAGACTGGGAGACCACGATGTCATCCCCTAGAAAGATTGTGAAGCTTTCTTATTGATGGTGGTAGGGGCTGGTGCCTTGTCATGCGCCATGAGGATCCGTTCCCTAAACAGCTGACAAATCTGACTCTAAGCTTTTCTCAATGGACTTATGCAACTTCCCTAAAGCCGCAGGTCTGTTTCACCGGCTGGGAACATGCATTTCAGGTCGTAGACCAGGGCGCCGGGTTTGCCGAAAGCGCGGATCTTGTCGACGCCAAGAACCTTAAAGGCTTGGTGAGCGACGGCAATGATGATTGCATCGTAGGCACCTTCGGCCGGGCTCTCTACTGGTGTGATGCCGTATTCCTCATGCGCGGCCTCTCCATCGACCCAAGGGTCATGGACATCCACGCTGACACAGTAGTCCTTCAGTTCTTCCAATATTCCGGCAACACCGGTGTTGCGAAGGTCCGGGCAGTTTTCCTTGAAGGCCAGTCCCATGATCAGTATCCTGGATCCGGTGACGGGCAGGGCCTTGCGTGTCATGGCCTTGACCATCTCGGAGACCACATAGGCGCCCATTCCGTCATTCAGCCGCCGTCCGGCCAGGATGATCTCCGGGTGATAACCGGTCGCCTGGGCTTTGTGCGTCAGGTAATAGGGGTCAACGCCAATGCAGTGCCCGCCAACGAGACCGGGGCGGAAGGGCAGGAAATTCCACTTCGTTCCGGCCGCTTTCAGCACTGCCTCTGTGTCGATATCGAGCCGGTTGAAGATGATGGCGAGCTCGTTGATGAGCGCAATGTTGAGATCCCGCTGCGTGTTCTCGATGACCTTTGCGGCTTCCGCGACCCGGATCGAGGGGGCCTTGTGTGTGCCGGCCGTGACAATCCCGGCATAGAGCTGATCGACGAAGTCGGCTGCCTCCGGCGTGGAGCCGGACGTGACCTTGCAGATCTGTGGCAGGCGGTGGGACTTGTCGCCCGGATTGATCCGCTCCGGGCTGTAGCCTGCAAAGAAATCTTCGTTGAAGGTGAGACCGGACACCCGCTCCAACACGGGCACACAGTCTTCTTCCGTTGCGCCGGGATAGACCGTGCTTTCGTAGATCACCAGATCGCCGGGTTTTAGAACCTTGCCGATCGTCTCGCTGGCGCGGAGAAGGGGGCCGAGATCGGGTTGCTTATAAGCATCGATCGGCGTTGGCACCGTGACGATATACGTGTCGCACTCCGCCAGATCCTGAGGATCGGAGGTAAAGCGCAGGTGCGTTGCAGCGGTGAGGTCGTCCTTTGAGACTTCGAGCGTCGTGTCGGTGCCTGCACTCAGCTGGACAATGCGCTCCGGATTGATGTCAAACCCCATGGCCGCGTGGGTCTTGCCGAATTCCGCGGCCAGCGGCAGGCCGACATAACCAAGGCCAATGACAGCAATTTTCGCCTGTGCTGGGGTCCGGTTCCTCATTTCTGCTTTAGACCTCGTAGTAGTCGCGGTACCACTGCACGAACTTCGCAACGCCTTCGCGGAACGGTGTCTCGGGCTTGTAGCCGGTCAGGTCCTGCAGCAGCGTGGCATCGGCCCAGGTCGCCGGCACATCGCCTGTCTGCATCGGCATCAAGTTGCGGATGGCCTTCTTGCCAAGTTCATCTTCGATCGCCTCAATGAAATCGAGCAGGCGGACCTTGTCTGAGTTGCCGATATTGACCACACGGTAGGGCGCGACCGGGCTCAAATTGTCTGTTTCCGGGGCCGCTCCCTCGCTTCCCGGCACCGCATCCATCAGACCGCGAATGCCGCGCACCAGGTCGGCCACATAAGTGAAGTCGCGGTACATCTCGCCGTGATTGTAGATGTCGATCGGCGTGCCTTCGAGGATCCCCTTGGTGAATTTGAAAAGCGCCATATCCGGGCGCCCCCAGGGGCCGTAAACCGTGAAGAACCGGAACATCGTGATCGGGATCTGATGGATATGCGCCCAGGCATGCCCCATCGCCTCGTTTGCCTTCTTCGTCGCTGCGTAAATGGTCAGTGGCGTATCGGTTTTCTGGTTTTCATCGAACGGCATTTCAGTGTTCGCGCCATAAACCGAGCTGGTCGAGGCCATCAGCAGATGCTGAACATTGGCAGCGCGCGCAGCCTCCATGACGTTTAATGTGCCGACCACATTGGCATCAACATAAGCGCGCGGGTTTTCCAGGCTGTAGCGCACCCCCGCCTGGGCCGCGAGGTGAACGATCACATCCGGTTTGAAATCCGCAATGCTCTTAGAAACAGACGTTGTGTCTTCGAGCTGCGCGATGGTTGAGGAAAACGTGCCATGCTGATGCAGGATCTCGTGGCGGCGTTCTTTCAGCCGCACATCGTAGTAATCGCTCAAGCCGTCGAAGCCGGCGACCTCCCAGCCTTCCTGTAACAACAGCTCGGCCAGATGAAAGCCGATAAAGCCGGCAGACCCAGTGATAAAGGCGCGTTTCTTGGGGTGCATGCTGTCTCTTTAAAGATCTGGGTCCGGCGGGCAGGGCCGGGGGCGGAAAGAAGGGTGCCCGCCTTAGGTATTCACCGGATGCAGCGCTGTCCAGATCATTCCTGGGTTCTGGCGTTGGAAATTCGGTTGCTGCCCCCAAGGCTGATAAAGGATGGGTGCCAATAAAACAAAAAGGACCCGGAATATGCTTCCGGATCCATCTGTTTGTCGATGAGCAGAAGCTCGTCGAGTGTTTGGGCCTCTTGGCTTTAGGCGGCAGCCGCTGCGGCGACCAGTTCGTGCTGCCAGTGCAGAGGGTAGCCGGGATCAAAGACGGTCACTGTGCCTTCCGGAAACTGGATCTTGTCCGGGAAGCTGACCGGGTCTGCGCTTTTGAAAAGGCGGATGCGGCGCTCGTTCGGCAGCAGCTTGTAGAACGCCGGACCGTTCAGCGACGTAAAGCCTTCCAATTTGTCCAGTGCGCCGTCTTCTTCGAACACATGCGCCAGGCAGTTGATGGTGTTGATCGAGGAGTAGATCCCGGCGCAGCCGCATGCGCTCTCTTTTGCATGATCGGGGTGCGGTGCCGAATCTGTGCCGAGGAAGAAGCGCGGGTCGCCAGAGGTTGCCGCTTGGCGTAGGGCCAGGCGGTGTGTCTCGCGCTTTGCGACCGGTAGGCAGTAGTAATGCGGCTTGATCCCGCCGGCCAGAATGGCGTTGCGGTTGATGATCAGGTGGTGAGTGGTGATGGTCGCCGCAGTGCGCGCCTTTGCGGCTTTCACGAAATCAATCGCATGGGAGGTTGTGGCGTGTTCCAACACGATGCGGAGCTCTGGAAACTTCTCCCGGATCGGCGACAGCACGCGCTCCAGGAAAACGGCTTCCCGGTCGAAGATGTCGATGTCGGCATCGGTGACCTCGCCGTGGACCAGCAGGGGCACATCGACCTCGCTCATGGTTTCCAGAACAGGATAGATCTTTTCAAAATCCCGGACGCCGTTTTCAGAGTTTGTTGTCGCGCCGGACGGATAAAGCTTCAGCGCCGTGATCAAGCCGCTTTCCACGCCTTTGCGCACATCCGCTGGATCGGTGGCCTCGGTGAGGTACAGCGTCATCAGCGGCTCGAAGCTGTGACCGGCTGGCAGCACGTTCAGGATACGCTCCCGGTAAGCCTGCGCGTGTTCGGTGCGCACGACCGGCGGCACGAGGTTCGGCATGATGATGGCGCGTGCGAAATTCGCGCTCGTGTGCGGCAGCACGGCCTCCAGCATGGCGCCGTCGCGCAAGTGAAGATGCCAGTCGTCAGGTTGGCGGATTGTCAGCTCGGTCTGGGTCACTGGAGCGCCTCCGTGAGGTCGTTATTGTTGTGTTTCTGGCCGAGAGCAAAGCCTTGGCGGCATTACGTTCCGGCTCTTGTGCGGTGCTGCATCTTCTAAACACCATAATAGGCGGGTGGCACAAGGTGGCCGGTTCGAAAACTTCATGTTCAAAAGGATTGTGATGGCAGATTGGATCTCGATAGCTGGCCCTTTGGTCGGGCCTCGGCGTTGAGATTGAAATGGTTTCTCGCCAATCAGGCCAATCAGCCGTGGTCGCGGCTCGAAACAATTCCATAGTCAAAAGAGATCCAGTCCGCACCTGATAGGCGTTTGCCGCACTGCACATCCGTGATACACTTCTGCGGTACAAAATGGAGTTCGTTATTGTGGGAACCGTAACCCGGCGTAGCACATCTTTAAGGCTGAATGCTGAAACGCTTGATCAGGCAAAGGAACTTGGGATCAACGTGACAGCGGTCGCGGAAGATGCGCTGGAAAAAGCGGTCTCGGCGATGAAACGTAAGATCTGGCTTGAAGAGAATGCAGACGCGTTTGACGCACAGCGTGAGTGGCACGAGCAGAATGGACACCCGCTGGCTGACATAATCGCGGGTCCAGCCGGTGCGGCATGGAAGAACTGAGCCGCTTTGATGTCGCGGAATACAACGGTGTGTTCATGGTTGTTATCGAAAGCGACCTCCTACCGCCTGACCCGGCCGTGGTCGTTGTTCCGCTGCTGTCCGATTATCCAGCGGTGAGATATCTGAACCCAGTGCTGGAGCATGAAAGTAAGCGATTGGTTCTTGCAACGCGCCTGATTGCAGCCGTGCGACGGTCGCATTTGCGACGAGCCGGGAATATCAAGGATCAAAGTGAACCGATCACACGTGCGATCGATGTTCTCATGTCCGGTATCTAACCCTGACGCTCGGTGTTTTAACGTTCTGATCAAAAACATTCCATAAGATAGATTATCGGTGGAAGGTGTGTAGCCACCGGACAAAAATGTCTCACTTACCGTGTTTCTTGGAATGTTGGGAGCACAGGCATGGGATGGATGAGGCGGGTCCTCCAGACAGTCATTCCTTTTCAACCTGATTTGTCTCAGGGATTTACTTACTGTAACCATGAAAATACAACTTTTGTCTGATCCGGTGAATTCGGCATATTCTCAAAGTTGAAGTTGGGCCATTTCTTTTGGCTGACATGTAGGAAATGACAATTGCCTATTTATCCGGCAGTCTTCTAATAGCCTGAAGATGATAGGCTCATCCCCGGTTCCGCCTCAAATTCTTGCCCAGATCGATGACAAGTGTGTCGAAGGACTCGCGCTCGCACTGGCGTCCGATGCCGACGGCGCGGTCATGCACTTTCAATGGTGCAACAGCGCGTTTTGCAAGATCACAGGATATGACGCGGCCGAGGTCATTGGTCAGCGCGGCACGATCCTGATCGGGTCCAGCATGGATCAGGGCAATCACCTGATCATCATCGAAAAGCTGATGAACTGGGAGCATTTTTCGGTCAAGGCACTCAACAACCGGAAGAACGGCGAGCAATACTGGCAGCGGATGAGCTGGACGCCCCTCTCCGACCCGTCCACGGGCGACCGGTGGTGGCTGTGCTCGCTGATCGAGCTCGAGGCCCAGGCCGGCCAGGAAGACACCGTCCGGCATCTGGAGCGGCCCGCCTCCGGGCGCGAAGCGCTGACAAGCTATGTCGAAAGAATCGGGCTCCTGGAGCGAGAAAACAACCGGCTGTTTCAGTTGGCGAAAAAGGTTGCCAAAGAGGCGAAGGAAGATGCGCTGACGGGGCTTTCCAACCGGCGGCATTTCGAGGTCGAGTTCAAGTCCTGGGTTTCAAACCTGAAAGACGCCGGATCAGACTTTGCCGTGTTTTACATCGATCTGGACCGCTTCAAATCCGTCAACGACACGTTTGGGCACGATGCCGGCGACCGGTTGCTGATTTCTGTGGCCGATATGCTGCGCAGGCTGACAAACGAGACGGACCTTGTTGCCCGCATCGGCGGGGATGAGTTTGTGGTCTTGCGTCCGCTTGGGCAGAGCGCGCTGGACATCAGCAGCCTGGCCGATGCCGTTGTTCAGGAAATGCATGCGCCGTTCGTGTTTGAAGGCAAATCCACCTTTTGCAGCGCCAGTGTCGGCGTTGCGATCGCAAACGCCAATATGGATGCGCCCGAGCGGGTGGTGAGCGATGCGGACACGGCGCTTTACCACGCCAAGACCAACGGCAAGGGCCGCTGGTCCTTCTTTACAAAGGAGATGCATGCCGAGGCGATTGCCGCCAAGCGCCTTGTGTCCGATCTCCTGATTGCCTGTGAAAACCGCGAATTCGTGCCGTTCTTCCAGCCGCTCATTGACGCTGCGACCGGGTCCATTGCCTCGGCCGAAGTGCTTGTCAGATGGGCGCATCCGAGAATGGGGCTCTTGCCGCCGGCTGCATTTTTGGAAACGGCGGACAAGATGGGTATCTTGAAGCGGATCGACGAAATCGTCTTTGCGACGCTTCCGAAAAAACTGGCGTTGATTGATGGCGCCGGGGTCGATCTTCCAAGGGTCTCGATCAATGTCTCTACCGGACGCTTGGCCGACCCGAACCTCATTCACGACATCAAACGCGTCGGCATTCAGCCGAAGCGGCTGACGATTGAAATCCTGGAATCGGTCTATCTCGACCGGCTTGGCGATGTTGTGAACTGGACGCTCAGTGAGTTGAAAGAGCTGGGGGTGACCATTGCTCTGGATGATTTTGGCACCGGACATGCCTCCGTGCAGGGGCTTTTGAAAATTAATCCGGCAGTCCTGAAGATCGACCGGCAGTTCATATTGCCGATCGTGGAAGACCAGACCGCCCGCGAATTGATGGCATCGATCATCGGCATCGGCAAGAGCCTTAGCATGAGCATTGTGGCAGAGGGCGTTGAAACAGAAGCGCATGCGCGCCTTGCCCGCGACATGGGCTGCGATCTTCTGCAAGGCTACTATTTCGGCCGGCCCATGCCGGCAACCGAGTTTCAGGACCTGTTGATCGAAACCAAGGGCCAGTTCTGGTCGCCGGAGCCGGAGATTACGGGCAAGGTGTCCTAAAGCCTCGCTGCCGCGAAACCGAATTACTAAGCGCGCATGGCCGACACAACAACTGAGGGGACGGGCACCAGGAGCCCGCCGTTTTCCGGTATTCCTTCGTCTTGCACCCGGCGCGACAGTTCCGCTCTGATGGCGGATCGCCGGTCTTCCGGCTGCCCGCCCAAGAGGGAAGCGGCGCGCACTGCCCCCTTGTCAAAAGCATCGAAGAGTTTCTCGGGAGAGGAGACAAACACCCGGCTGGGAAGCTCAAGCATTGTGATGTTGGTAAAGCCGCAGGCCATCAGAAGGGGCTCTGCGATCTCCTTGTCCGCGAACATATGCGCATCCGGTCCGTCCGGAAGGGTGACCGCCGGATCGCCAAGACGCCCGATGGCCTCAAAAAGCCAGCCAAAGGCACCGTTTGAACCCTTTCCGCGCCATATGGAAAAGGCAAGCCGTCCGCCGGGTTTTAAAACCCTGGCAACTTCCCGCAATCCTTTTTCCGGATCTGGAAAATGCGGCACGCCAAAGCCGATCGACACGGCATCGAAACTTTGGTCCAGGAAGGTCATGGCCATCACATCGCCTTCCACGAAGGTGGCGCCTGGAGCCGTTCTTCGTGCGAGTTCAAGCATGGCCGGCGAGAAATCAAGCGCTGTCACCACGGCCCCGCGCTTCAGGAGTTCGGCCCCGACGACACCATGTCCCGTGCACAGATCCAAGGCCGGCAAACCGGGGTCTGGGGTGACTGTTTCAGCAAGCACTTCAGCTGCCTGCCGAGTCGCAAGATCAAATCCTTCAGCATAGCCTTTCGCGATGCCCGGATCCTGCCAGCCGTCCCGCTCCATCCGCTCAAAAGCTTCCGTGCTTGTCATCCGCCCTCCCCCGCCTCCACTGAGCTTGCACGACGTTCTACAGTGGTCAGCTATCGTTGCGGAAGCTTATCGCTTTTCCAGTGGGTAAAGGCAGGAAATTTACGCCTATGACAGACAAATATTTTCACCTGTGAGGTTGCGACGCAAAACCAAGCGGTCGTCTGAAAGAAGTCATAAGAATAGCGTCTGGATTGCTTGGCACCATTGTCTCTGACGCCCATGTGTTGATCTGGTATATTTGGCTTGTTGTCGAACTCGCGGAGGCTTTGCCATGGATTGTTTCTACGAACCAGATTTCCTGGAAGCGGGTTCTGGACACCGGGTCATACTTATTCATTCAAGCGTCGCAGGTGCGCGGCAATGGCGCGCCCTGATGGATAATCTGTCCGGCGGGTTCCATCTGGTCGCCATAAATCTGTTTGGTTATGGAAACACAAAGCCTTGGCCGGAAGGCGCAACCCAATCCCTTGAAGATCAGGCACGGCTTGTTGAAGCCCTCGTCCCCGCCGATGGCAGCCAGGTGTCCATCGTTGGACATTCGTTCGGTGGGAGTGTTGCCATGAAAGCGGCGGCGCTTTTGAAGGGCCGAATTCATCGGCTCGTCTTGATCGAACCAAATCCGTTTTATTTGCTTCAACTGCACGGCCGCGACGAAGCTTATCAAGAAGCGGTGACTTTACGCGATCTGATTAAGGCTGGCACGGACGCCACAACCTGGTCGCGGGCCGCCGAATATTTTGCAAATTATTGGACTGGCGCAGGCAGCTGGGAGGCTATGCCTGAAGATCGGAAAGCAAAGTTTATCCAGGCGCTCAGACCGAATTTTCATGAATGGGACAGCGTTATGAATGAGCAGCTAACCTTGTCCGAGTGGGCCAGGGAGTTGCCAAAGGAGACAACGGTCATATCGGCTGCCGACACAGTTCGGAGCATAGATGAGATTGTTGCACTCATGCGCAAACAAATCCCGGACTGGACTTTTGAACAGACTGATCACGGCGGTCATATGGCGGCCCTGACTCACCCGGAACTGATGAATCCGATTATTGCGAATTCGCTCAATCCGAACTGAAGCGTTGCTCAGTACCCGGGCCCAAATACTCATAAAGGGCAACCTGACCTGTGCGCCCCCGGATGGCGGTGTTTTCAAGTGCAGACCAGGAGCCGGCAACCGTGGGAGACACCCCTGCCCGGTCCAGCAAGTCCTTGGAAACAACAAGGCCGCTGCCGGTGGTTTTGGCGGCCTCCTGAAGGCGGGCTGCGACGTTTACCGTGTCACCAAGAACCGTATACTCCATCCGGCTTTTGGTCCCAACGGCACCTGCAAAGACCATCCCGCAGTGGGCGCCGATCGTCACTCTGACGGGCGGGGCTCCGCCGGTTTCACGTAACCGGTTCCAGGTTGTGATCTTTTCCAGGATCGAAACGGCGCAGAGAAGAGTGTTGGCCTCGCTCTCTGAAAGGTCTTCCGGCACACCGAAGACCGCCATTACCGCGTCGCCGATAAACTTGTCGATGATACCGGAATGACGCTCCACTTCTTCTGAAATGATGGCCCGGAATTCACTCAAGAGTGCGCTGAGTTCTTTCGGTTCCAGAGTTTCCGAGATCCCCGTAAATCCTCGGATATCAACGAAGAGCACACTGGCTTCTTGCAGCCGCCCGGATTTGAGTGCATTGATGCCCTGTTCAGCGACAACATCTGCCACCCGGTCAGGAAGATAGCGGGAAAGATTGGCTGTGCGGTTGGCTGCTGTGATGGCGGTTTCAAGCGTTTTCCGGCGCCGATAAACCGCAAGCAGGCAAAGGATGGCGGCAATGCCGATGAACCCCCACCGGGCTGCATTTTGAACGGGTCCGAAGAAGAACAGCGGATCGGTTGCGGTGGCTGGGTCGACGTGAACATCCCCGGCCACAAAGGAAACCACACCCCAGGTGATCGCAAAACTGAAGAATGCGACAACGACTGGCCCCAGCGTGTAGCGCATCGTTGCCAGGATCAGGATGGAAAAGAAAAACACGAAGCCCGGAACTGCACCGTGCAGACTAAAGGATGTTCCGGTGATTTTGAGGGCGAATGCGATCAGGAGAGCCAGAGAGATACCGTCGATTGCCGTAAAAACGAGGCTCAGTCTTGGATTGAACAGCCGCTTCAGCGAAAAGACCGCCGATGCAATCGACACCACGGCATAGGAACATAGATAGGTTAGCACGACTGGTGCGACGAGCAGTTTTATCCCTCCCGCGAGCAGAAATACGGTCATGGCAATTGTGGTGATGATCAGCCGTGCGAAGGCCGAAACCATTTGGGCTTCGCGTTCCGCTGCCAGGATCAGGTGTTCGGTCTGCGTGTCAGAAGACGATTTGGTGATCATGTGTCTTTCCGACCGTACGAGACCTTCAATAACCAAGCAGATCGTACGCAGGATTGGATCCCAGGCGCAATATTAGCAGCTATTACATGCAGACACGGACGGACTGTCACACATGTCAAATCCTCCTGACCTCACAGCAATAGCCGTCCTCTTGCGGGGACTTTAGACTGCGGCTGAAGGAGGTGTGCTGGTGCCACGACGTTATGCCGAAATCTATCCGTCCCTGCCGCTTCTCAGCAGCGATGACATGGTGCATGTCTCGGCGGCTGCGCTGATGTCGGTGCGCTATTTCCGGGCCGAGCCGGATACGATGCCGGAGGAAGTCTTTGCCGAACATCATGTGCTTCTGAACCTGTGCGAGACACCGCACCGGGTGCAGAACTGGCGCGGCGGCGAACTGCGTGATTTCATGTTTGAGAAAGACGAGATTATCGTCACGCCCGCAGGCTTGCGGTCCGGGTGGCGATGGTTCGGCACCTCTGACGTGATCGTCGTGACCCTGGACCCAAAGAAAGTCGAGCGGTTCGCGCTTCATGAGTTGGGCCTCGTGCTCACCCATCAGCAGTTCGCGGATCTGCCGCAGTTCCAGGATGCAGATCTCTGCGCAGCCGGTGTCATGCTGCGGGATGCGCTCGAAACCGATGATCTTTCCTCAGGCGTCATGTTTGAAGCGATGAGCCGGATGTTTCTGGTCAAGCTGCTTCAAAAATACGGTCAGCAACAGGCCGAAGACCTGGCGTTGTCGGCACGGTTTACGTCCGAGCATTACAAGCGGGTTCTCAGCTTCATCCGCGAGAGGCTGGACCAAACGATTTCCGTGGAAGAGCTTGCACAGGAGGCCGGCATGAGCGCGTCCCATTTTGCCCGTGTTTTCAAGGAAACGGTTGGCGAAACGCCGATGCAATACGTTCTCGCCTATCGGATCGAACAGGCGATTGGAATGATGCGGGATCCGAAACGGCCCCTTGGCGAAATCGCAATTTCCTGCGGGTTTGCCGATCAGGCGCATTTTTCCCGGTCGTTCAAACAGGTGACCGGTCAAACACCGCGCCAGTACCGCGCGGCCTAGAATCTTAGCCCTGGCGTTTGGCCGTATCCTTCAAAAACAAAGCAGGCCTGTTCAAGTAATCCGGCGGGGTAAAGCGTATCTCCAATGTCATCGGGCGAAGGCGCCCAGAACATTGATTTTGGAGAGACCGATATGACCATCCGTTCCGTGACCACCGCAGCTTTGTTGATGGCCTCCACTTCCGCCATCGCGCAGGTTGAAACCCGCACCATCACCTTCGAAAACGAAGGTGCAATCCTCTCCGGCACCTTGTATCTGCCGGAAGAACATGATGGCACGGTCCTGCCGGCCGTGGTTGTGACCGGCGCCTGGACATCGGTTGAAGAACAGATGCCGTCCGTCTACGCACACCAGATGGTTGCCCGCGGCTTCGCAGCCTTCACCTTTGATTTCCGGGGCTGGGGCAAATCCGGTGATTTGCCTGAAAACGTCCGTTTCGTTGAAAGCCCGGAAGCAAAAACCTCCGACATACGGGCAGCCTTTGACGTTGTGGCCACGCTGCCTGAGGTCGATGCGACGCAGATCCACGGGCTCGGCATTTGTGCCTCGGCCGGATACATGGTCGATGCCGTTTCGGGCAACGACACAGTCAAGTCCATCGGTCTTATTGCCCCGTGGCTGCAAAATGCGGATCTGGTCGAGGCGGTTTATGGCGGCGCAGACGGTGTTGGCGCGCTGATCGAAGTCTCAAGGAATGCAGAAGCCAACGGCGGCGAGATCATTCCGGCTGCAGGCCCGGAGGGTGCCAAAGGCGTGTTGATGCCGATCGGCGGCTATTATTATGAGCAGGCTCGCGGTGCGATCCCGGCTATGACAACAAGTGGAACCAGGCAGGCTGGGAAGGCTGGCTGACATATTATCCGGCTGATCATGCAGACCGTCTCACCCATCCGCTGGCAATCGTGCATTCGGAAGCCGCAGCCATTCCGCAGGGCGTGAAGGCGTTTTTGAGCGGCTTTGCAGGCGAAGCAACCTTGCAGATGCTCGAGGATGTCACCCAGTTCGACTTTTATGACAATCCGGAAGATGTGACCCGCGCCGCTGACGCCATGGCAGAGCATTTTCGCGGGTGAGGCCGGGCGGCTGCCCAAAAACACTTCTCATTTTCAAGGACAAAGATCATGAAACCGACACTTCCAGCCGTTGCCGTCCTCTCCGCTCTTGCAACATCAGCGGTGGCGGACAGCAAACTTCCTCCCGCAGGTGAACCGCAGGAAGCTGCGATCCGCACGCTAGTATCCTCGATCCCGCTTGCGGTGGATCGGGCGGCCTACGATCTCGCAGAAGCTGCTTTCGCGCCGGAATTCGTCATCGACTACACCTCGCTTTGGGGCGGCGAACCGGCGACCATGACCCCGTCCGCGCTGATGGACGCCTGGCGCGGCATTGTTCCGGGTTTCGATGTTACCTGGCATGAACTCGGGCCGGTCTCCGTGACCGTCAGCGGCGACACGGCAACGGCTACAGCCTTTGTCGATGGCCGACACTGGATCGACGGCGAGCTGTGGCGGCCGGTTGGCAACTATTTCTGGGATTTGGAGAGGATCGAGGGCAGCTGGCTGGTCACCCGGATGGAGTTCGACATGACCCAGGAAATCGGCGACCGCGCCCTGGCGGCGACCGCCATGGAGCGTGCCGCCTCGCAGAACTAGATCTCGTGTCTCTCACAAGCGCCGCTCTTCAACGAGCGGCGCTATTCCGATGTTGGTGTTTGGACCGAATTACTCCGAACCGTCCATATCCAACGGCACGTTCAGGCCGATCTTTTTGCGGCCCATGACGACGGAGGTGCGGAAGCGGCGGACATTGGCATTCTGGAAAAACAGCCGATGGGTCAGAGCTTCGAATTCGGCCATGTCCTTGGCAATGCAGATCAGGCAGAAATCAGCCTCGCCGGTGACATAGTAGCACTGCTGGACTTGCGGCTCCTGCCGCGCCCGCTTGACGAAATCATCGATCTGGTCGAGCCGCTCGCGCTCCAATTCCACCATGATGATGAAGGTCATGGCCTGACCGAGCTTGGCCCCGTCCAGAAGCGCCACCTCCCGCAAGATGAATCCCCCTTCCCTCAAGGCTTTCAAGCGCCGCTGCACCGAGGCAATCGAGACACCGCTTACGTGAGCCAGCTGTTCGAGGCCGGTACGGGCGTTGTCCTGCAAGGCATTAAGGATCGAAATATCCACTTGATCGAGCTTCATGGCGTCTCTTGTGGTCTGGATGCGGGAAAATTTCTCATGAAACGCTAGCCTTGTGAGGCGTTTCTATCAAGCAGATCAGGTAATTTTGACGTATGCAGACTTTATTGACCCGACTTGACCATAAACGCGCGGCCAGCCTGATGTCCCTTTGGGCAGATCCGGCTCCGACCCCGCTTCTGGAGCGGACTTATGCCCCGTGGACCGTTCTGATCAAGGACGAAACCGCGCGCATGGGGCTCGGGGCGTTCAAGGCGCTTGGCGGGATCTATGCCGTCGCCAACCTGTGCCTTGGGTCTGACGTGTCAGGCGATGTGTCCCTCGGGACGATCCGCGCTGCGGCAACAGGAAAAACGTTTGTTTGTGCAAGCGCCGGCAATCACGGCATGGCAGTCGCGAGAGGTGCGAAGATATTTGGCGCGGCCGCGCGCATCCATTTGTCGGACACGGTGCCTGAGAGTTTTGTGGCCCGGCTGGAAGCGGAAGGCGCGACGGTTATCCGCTCAGGTGCGACCTATGAGGAGAGTATTGAAGCGGCGATCAAAGATGCGGATTCGCATGGATTTATCCATCTCGCTGATGGGTCCTGGCCGGGATACACCGAGCCGCCGCGGCTGGTGATGGAAGGCTACACGGTTCTTGCGGAAGAAATGCGGGCCGTCTTTGAGGTAACTGGCGACTGGCCGACCCATGTCTTTTTGCAGGCAGGGGTTGGCGGCATGGCCGCGGCGATTGCCCAGATGATCCGTGCCAATTGGGCCGTGCAGCCGAAGATCATTGTTGTCGAACCGGAGGCCGCGCCTTGCCTGGATGAAGCGGTGAAGGCCGGGCGGGTGGTTGACGTGATCGGGCCGGTTTCAATTATGGGCCGTCTTGACTGCAAGACCGCGTCGATGCTGGCATTTGAGATCCTGCAGGAGACGGCGGACACCTATATCCAGATTACGGATGAAGAAGCGCAGACCGCTGCCGATGTGCTTGCTAAGCTTGGGGTGCCTAAAACAACGCCTTCTGGAGCGGCGGGATTTGCAGCTCTCAGACAAATGGCCCCGCCGGTCTCTGCAAGACCGCTGATAGTGGTTTCGGAAGGGGCTGTGACGTAAGCGCTTCAGGTCGCTGATGGTCAGAAAAGCTTGAAGCCGTGCAGTCTGTAGAAGAGAAGCGCGGATTTGGCGAAGAGCTTGATGTGCATCAGCCCCTTGCGCGCCGCGTGACCGCCCTCGTGAACGATCCACACTGCCGGTACATAAGCGATCCGGGCGATCTTTCCGGTACGAAGGGCCAGGTCAAAATCTTCGAAATAGAGGAAGAAGCGGGAGTCAAACCCGCCAAGCTGCTGGTAGTTATCGCCGCGGAACAGCATGAAACATCCGCTGACGATCGGCGGGTCCCAGAGAACGTCTTCGTCTGTTTCGCGGCTCATCTCATAGCGGGCCAACCGGTCTGAAAACAGGCTTTTCAAGAAAGCCGGCGCAAAACCCCGCAACAAAAGGTCGAACAGCGCCGGGTACCGCTTGCACAGGTATTGCCGCGTGCCATCCGGCCAGCAGGCATGCGGTGTGATCAGGCCACAGTCCGTATGCTCCTCCAGGAACTTCAATCCGTGCGTCAAAGCCTCTTCGGCCATTTCGATGTCCGGATTGAGCACGAGATGAAACGTGCCGGTCTCGCTGAGCACCAAATTGTGCGCGCGGCCGAAGCCAACATTTCCGTGTCCTTGCCGCAGGTCAAACGGTACTTCGTTGAGATGTGCGGCCAGCAACGGCGCGATCCCGTCCGTGTCACAGTTCTGGATGATGAAGATCTTGCAGTGGGAGGCATTCAATCGTCTCAGTGCCTTGGAAAGGCTTTGAAGCGTGGCAGCGAGAACCTTCAGATCGGGCCGGTAAATGACCAAGGACACCGTCAGCAGCGGGTTGTCTCCGCCTGCCGGATCCAGCGCTCCGCCCTCCCCTGTCATTTAGACCCGGCCCATCCGGCCGCGGACACCGTCCCAAATGCCGGACAACATCATGCGCGAATGAGTCCAGCGTTTGGGTGCGGCAAGCGTGAAAAACACGAGCCGGTAGGCCATGCGGAACAAGAGGATTGGCGTCCAGATATGCGGCAGCCAGGATTGGCGGATCAGCCAGACCGCATTGCGCTGCTGGTAGTAATGCCGGACCGCGCTGTGAACCGGGACGCGCCGCCACAGGAACTGGATATGATCGTCGCCAAGCGCGTGCTCCATGTGGGCGTCGAACACACCGTAGCTGATGTAGCCCATCTCGCGGGCCCGCAAACCCCACTCGATGTCGACATAATCGATGAAAAGCTCATCGACCATATCGCCGACCTGATCGAACACCGTCATCGGCGTCAGGCTGCCTGAGGCAATCAGGTAGTCCGTCTCGACGATCGTTTCCTTGCCCGTGTTGACGCGGTGTTTCAGCCGCAGCCCCTTGCGGTAGGGAAAGCAGCCGGTATCGCCTTTACGCGGATCAATATAATTCGCGCCGACCGCCGCAACGGTCTTGCCGTCCGTGCGCAGCTTAAGTTCCGCCGCGATCAGCTTGGCGACCATGTCCGGTGCCGGCAGGCTGTCCTGATCGAGCAGCAGTACGGAATCCGCATCGCGCTCGCGGGCCATGGCAATCCCGACATTTTGTGCATGGGCAATGCCGAAATTATCGCCCAGAAGTTTGAGCGTTGCGTTGAAGTTGGTTGCGAGTGCGCTCAGGTCGGTGGCCGATCCGTTGTCGACAATCACCAGATCGTCAACTTGCGGCGCAATCCGCTCCAGCATGGCTGTGAGGGGGCCAAGATCCGGCTGGTATGTCACAACAACACCGCAGACCCGGGACAGGGCCCCGGGCACAGGAGGCGTCTCAGTCATGAAATCAGGCCAAGCCGTAGTCTGCGAAGTCTTGATAGTGGCCGACAACCGAAATCACCATCCCGTCGTCATTCACCCAACTTCTTGCGTGCGCGTTGTCGGAGGTATGGTCATCAATAGCTGTCTTGTCGAACAGCACAAGTTCCGTGGAAGAGCCTGTATTAAAGAAAACGACTTCGACCGAGGCCATCTTCTTTATGACGTGGTTGACGAAAATGTCCGCCAGCATAGTCATTTCGCCAATCTCTGCATTAACAGCAGAGACTTGAGGCCTCGCGGCCATGTCTGATGTGTTCGCTCCGGTTGATATGTCTGAACCTGAGATTTCTAGATCTGGCACCGATATCACAGTGTCGTTTAGCCCAGGGTGCACAGACGCAACGAGGTCATCGCCGCTGTCTTTTGACCCCCAGTCTTTCAAGAACCCGGCGAATTCTTGGAATTCATCTTCGTCAAGGGTTGTCAAAGCCGTGGTAGAGCCTACCGAATAGGTCGACCCCGAGTTCAGCTGAACGGCTGCTAGGTAAAGGGCATCACCCGAGCCGCCATCAGTATCCGTACCGCTGTTCGTCTTTGTTTGAACCTGGCTGGACTGAGTGTCCTTGGTGTCTTGTTTGGTGGATGCCTGTTTTCCAGATGCCGCCTGGGGTTCCTCACTATCCTCAGCGGTTGAGCTCGCGGATTCCGACGCGTGGTCGGAGACCGTAGCCTGTGCGGCTGCCTCTTCAACTGGAACGTCGAGGTTTGGTAAGGCGTTCACCGCTGCTTCGGCGGCAAGGTCCTTGAGATGCAGTTCAAAATCAACCACATCGCCGGCTATTGACGTTACTGGCGCTTCAAGGTTCTCAAGCACCACCGGACCGGTGTCGCCATCTAATTCAATGTTTGCGGCGAACTGATCCAAATGCGCGCGGCCGGACGTTGCGACACTGTCTGCGAGCTCGCGCAAAGCAGAGTTCAAACCGGCGATCGAGAAACCATTGCTGGTGTCCGAATCGGTATCCTTACCGGCCTGAGGACCGTAAAACCCGAAGCTGAATGCGATAATGGCAAGGCTTGCCGAAACCGCCTGTGCGGCTGGAGAGGCCGAGGCAATCATGGAACTGAAGCTGGAGACCAGACGGTCGGAACCCGACCGGTCTGTGTCCGCAAAACTGACACCTGACTGTGTGGTCTGAGTGGCAACCGTGGTCTTTGCCGGAGCAAGGTCCGGTGCGGTACCATCGATATCGGCGGTTTCGATATCTGCCCCAGCTGTATCACCCTCATCCATTGCCAGAAGCTTATCGACCGGAAGAATCATGTCTTCGGCGAGATCGCTGGCCGCTTCTGTGGCGCTGGCAATGTCATCGGAGGCGAGATAGAGCGTCCAAATCAGCGCCGCGAGCAGGATGGAGGGATGGAGGTGAACGCTCTTGTCGCGCAGCATTTTCGGCCGGAAGCTGACGACGTTGCTTTCATCATCGTTCGCGCGCAAGGCTGCGAGCTGCTTAACAAATGTGTCGATCAGGGTCGCGAAATCCGGACCTTCCAGAAGGCCAGACAAGCCCGGGCTGTCGAGAAGATACCGGCCATCGGCGCGCGCCAGATGAACAAAGACATCGCCGTCGTCCCGGCAGAAAACAAACCAGGGATCGTTCTCGTCGGTCACGCCCCGGCCGGTCGACATCTTGATGCCCGCCTGCACCAGCAAGGATTCAACCCTGTAAAGATCCGCCAGTTCCTGGTTCGTCCAGTCGCCTACGGGGAAATCTTCCGCCGCTTCCGAAGTATTGACGACAACCGTGCCATCGAGCGTGCTGCTGATCTGCGGCACAGGCATCACCTGGCCTGCATGACGAGAAAGATTGTCCTCGAGATTCAGGCGGCCTTCGAGATTCAGGCGGGACGTGTCGACGGTTGTTGACTGGGTTTTGCCCGGAAAGGCAATGATTTCGACCATATGGCTGTCTCTATCCGTAATTTCGGCGGCACCCTACCGTTTCAGGGCCTTTTTCGTCCAGAGGAAAACGTGTCTCACGGGACTGTGTCCGAACAATGTCGACATAAATATCACAATTGCGCTGGATTTTGTACACCTTTTCCTGTACATCTGTTGTTAGTGAGTACTAAACCCCTTGGGCAGGGCCATCAATCATGCAATTCCAGACAAACGCGAAAACAACGGACGACAAACGTCAGGAACTGCGCCTGCAGGCCGGTGCTTGGCTGAAGGCTGCCCGAGAGGAAGCAGGCCTTTCCCAGCGCGAGCTGGCCGGCAAAATGGGCGCTCTCTATTATACCTTCATTTCACAGATCGAAAGCGGTAAGGGCCGTCTGCCGGCCGACCGGTATGCAGTCTACGCCGAAGCACTTGGTGTCGACAGCCGTGAGTTTGCTATCAAGATGCTCGAGTTCTACGAGCCGACAACCTATCAACTCATTTTTAACCAAAAGTCTGCCATCTAAGGGCTGCAAGCGATTCGGATCAAAAACCCGCTTTGGCGGGTTGCGAATCGAAAACGCTGCAGCTACACATGGCAAAAATAACGATGGTGGCCTTGAACAATCTGCCGGAATTAACACTCTAATTCGGACCTGACATCACTCTGCCAACCAGAATGATTAAAAAACTTTCACCTTACAAAGAAAAATGTTAATTTCTCAAGCAATCCGCTCATGAATTCCGAACATCAGGTGTCCTTGAGCGTGGCTAGAAATTCTAACATGCTTTGTGTGTGAATTGGACTTCTCTCAGGTCCGGTCCAATGTGCCTTTGCGGTAATTCTGCAACAGGCGTGATGAATTCGGTAAGTGCTTTGAAATACTACCGAATTTCTCCCAAAAAAATTGACTTTTCCCAAAAAAAATGCTTGTCACACATCCGGTACAGTGATAGCTGTACAGCAATCGCTGAACAGTCCGATTTGACTGAACAGTGAGATGCGGTGGTCGGGGTTGATCACCTGGCGCACCAAGACGTGACGTCACAAGTATTAAGATCTTAGGAGAACACAAAATGTCTCTGTCATTTGACGCAACATTCTACCAGAATTCGCGCCCTGACGTGTATAACGCGTTCATCGCGACTGCTGGCTCCACTGGCCTGACTTGGGCACAGTTCGCTGAGAACCATTACGACACATTCGGTCGTTTTGAAGGTTCTGACCCGTCCGCTTCTTTCGACACCAGCTACTACCTCAACACCTACCCGGATGTTGCAGCTGCTGGCATCAACCCGTTCACGCACTTCCTGCAGTTCGGTTCTCTCGAAGATCGCGTACCGTTCGTTAACTTCCCGAACATTGCAAGCGGCAACTTCGTTCCGGCAACTTACGCTGCTGCAAACCCGGATCTTGCTGCTGCTGGCATCACGTCCAACGAAGCTCTGTACCAGCACTTCGTAGTTTTCGGTCAGTTCGAAGGCCGCTCCGGCGCTCCGACTGTCAACACACCGAACACAAGCACTGGCACTACCCAGAACTTCACCACGACTGTCGGTGAAACTCTGACCGGTACTGACGGCGACGACACTTTCTCCGGTACAGCAGATGCAGCCGGCCTTGGTGCAACACCGCAGGCAACCGTCAACACTGGTGACACGGCTGATGGCGCTGGCGGCACTGACACTGCCAACATCGTTGCGACTTCTGCTGGTGCTTCTGTTGCTGCAGGCGTTCTCTCCAACATTGAAATCGTCAACCTGACTTCTGACACAGGCGGCGACGGCTTCCTTGCAGCTACTGTGAACTCTGCAAACTTTGCTGGTGTTACCCAGCTGTGGCAGATCGGTGGCACAGCTTCTGTTGATGCGACTGTTGCTTCTGGCGTAACGGCTGGCTTCAACGCCACCGCCCTCGCTTCTGGTGCAGGTAGTGTTGTTGCTGCAGCAAGCACATCTTCAGTGGGTGTTAACGTTGCTCTGGTGAACGTTGCGACCGGTGGTACTCTTGAAATCAATGAAACCACAGCTGGCAGCGTAACGTCTGCGACTGTTTCCGGTTCTGTTGCAGGCGCTGGTGCTCTCACCATCGACCTCGACACTGCAGGTGGTACGGGTACCGCAACAACTGCACTTGCCACTCTGAACCTCGGTCTTTCAACAACCGGCACAATCACGCTTGTTGATGCTGTTGGCCCGGTTATGACCACAATTGATGCGTCTGCGTCCACAGGTGGCCTGACATTTGCCGGTGTTCCGACATCTGTAACCACATTCACCGGTGGTACGGGCGCTGACACGTTCACTGCAACTGCAGCTGGCGCGACCACCATCTCCGGCGGTGCTGGCAACGATACTCTCGGTGCAGGTGCTGGCGGCAGCACGATCACTGGTGGTACTGGCCTCGACGTCATGACCGCGGGTGCAGGTACTGATACCTTCATCATCGACAGCGGTGACTCCGGCCTGACAGCTGCTACAGTTGACCAGATCGTGGCCTTCACCACGACCACGGATAAGCTGGACTTCAACCTGACCGCTGGTTCTGCAACCAACTTCCTGAACGGTGGCGCTTCCAGCAGCTTGACTGACGGCCTGACAAACGCAAACACAGCGATGAATGGTACCGTCCAGTACTTCGACACTCAGGTTGGTGCGAACACCTTCGTCTTCGTCGATTCTGACCTGGACGGAACTGCAGACTTCGCAGTTCAGCTGACAGGTGTTGGTGCGATCGCATTCGGCGACATCATCGCCTAAGCTTGATATTGCCCAACGGGCAATCTCAAAAATTGGGAGGGGTCCGCGATGCGGGCCCCTCTTTTTTATGCTGTGACAGCTTTCATCCCGGAATGGATAACCGTTTTGTTAATCCCAGTTCTATCTGTGAAGGTCAAAGCAAGCTCAGTCTCTGTGTCCACCAGCGAAACCCGCGCCCCTTGAAAGCACAGGTCTTTGAAATTGATCTTTCCCATTGAACCCGATATGCAATGCGAACAATCACAGGGTTTTCCGGCATGACCGGATTGCAAAAGTGAATCAGTTTGAAGGATCCAAGATGACCGAACAACCGAACGGAAAAGTCACCATTGACGGCCGGGAATATGCCGTGTCCGACCTCTCCCAGGACGCGCTGAACCAGCTGTCGTCCATGACGGTTGTGGACCGTAAGATTGGTGAGCTGCAGCAGCAGATCGCGATTTACCAGACCGCGCGCAACGCCTACGCCCAGGCCCTCGCCGCGGCCCTGCCGAAAGACTGATGTAGGGTGTTTCGTGAATGACTTTGAAAAGAAGCATCACCTATTGCGTTGAAATCAGCGATTTCAGGCAGCGAGAGGTGTTTCAGTTTTTTTGACGAAATGCACTTGTCGGCCTAAAGGCATGAAAGAACCCCTCCCTCGCGGAGGGGTTTTTGTTTTGGGAACAGTGATCCGAAGCAGTTGTCTTGGGGCTCGACCCATTGCTGTCTGGTGAAAGGGTCCGGGCTCTTCTGTATCTCATTGTGTCCAAAATAGATTCCCGAACTAACGGCCCCCGGGATATGGAACGAAGTCTGCCGCTCGTTCCCGTCTCCCTCCTTGCGGGGGAGATGTCCGCGACGGCGGACAGAGGGGGGTGACGGTTTCCGCCAAACAATACTGACTCTAAAATTTGATGGGCTTTTACCCCCCTCTGTCTCCTGACAGAGACGTCTACCCCTCAAGGGGGGAGACGTGTGTAAAGTGCAATGCCTTGCCAATTACGGCCCGTGCGGCTGAACCGGACAGCAGTGGATCAAGTCCGGTCATGACGCCGGTGGATGTTGTACAGTTCGTATTTAGGACCCCTCGGTGCATGCCGCGCGAGGGATTTTGCTTGCGTGGGGCGGGTCAACCATACACTTCGTCATTACCCGGCTCGAAGAGCCTGTCCCCGGCATGATCGGGGAGGTAATCCATGCCGTTCCTTGATATTCCGCCATTGCGTGTCAGTGGAAGCGGCGCGATATGTATTACCGGAGCACGTCTTGCCGAAAGCGCCAGAGGGACCCACCGGAGGACCTACCGCTTGTCGACCACGCGCAGGACGCTCGCCTGGGTGGTCCGGCAGGAGGGAATGGCCCGTTCGGAGGATAGTTCCGACGTCCCAGTATCTGCTTTACCCTGGATCTGGTACTGGGCTTTTACAAAGGTTTTACCGCCCGACAGGCCGGTGAGAGAAATGTCACCGGACCAGTCGCCACCGGGTGCAACGCTCTCAGGTCGGACGTCTTGCGAGATCCAGTCGGTTTCATCGGAATTGAGCCACATAATCTGTCGGATTTCGATCGGGCCGGACGACCGGTTCTCAATCGTGACCCGGTGCGGCGGACACGCGGCCGTGGTGTCCGAAGTCCCGAACCCGCTCATCGCCATGGTGGCGGATCCGGCGGACAGGAGAAAAGCTGCGGTCAAGGCAGGGCCGAAAAACTGAGCTGGCTTCATTTTATCTGCCCTTTGTTGTCCAACCGTGTCCCATCCCGTCTGGCCTTTCAGTTTCGCCTTAGCAACATGAAAAACAAGCCAGTTTGCTACCTTTGGCATCTATGGAATTCCCTAACGGCAGATTAGGGTGATGATGTGGCATGCCAAACCTGTACGGTCGAAAGACGCCGGCAGGACCCTGTGTGCCGCTTGTTTTATTGGGGGGCATCCATGCAGGAATTCATCACCGTATCCACCATTCCAACGAATGCTTATGTGGCCGGGCTCATCACCGAACCGGCCAATCCGAACCCGGTGAAATGGGATTTGACGGGCCCGTTGAAAGTCTATTTCGACGACACAGGTTTCCGCGCCTGGACGGATGCGGAGAAGACCGCCGCGCTCAACGCCTTTGCCGAATGGCAGGCGGTCGCCAACATCTCGTTTGAGCTGACCACGGTGCGCGAAGAGGCCAACATCCTGCAGGTGCTGACAAACTCCGATCAATATGCCGGTCAGACGACTGCACCGGCGGATGGCGTCAATCCTCCTACGATCGAATACAGCGTTCTCAATGGTCAGTTCGATTACATCCAGCCGGGCGGCGATACCTATCTGACCATGGTGCATGAGATCGGTCACGCCATCGGTCTCTATCATCCACATAGCGGCACGACCTTTCCGGGCGTCACCTTGAATGCCGATCAGGACACCGGCGACAATGAGTTGAACCAGCAGATCTGGACGGTCATGTCCTATGCCGTTGGCTGGACCGGGCAGCCGCGGACAACGCTCGACTATGGAACAGGCAGTGGGGCGATGACCTTCGACATTGCCGCGGTTCAATATCTCTATGGCGCTAGAGCAGCGGAAACCGGCGACAACACTTATGCGCTTCCGACCGTAAACCAGACGGGTATTGGGTGGGATGCCATCTGGGACACCGGCGGCACCGATACGATCAGCGGAGCCGGTGCGACAACGTCTTTGACGATCAATCTGACGGCGGCGACGCTTGAGGGCGCCAATGCCGGCGGGTATGTCTCCTGGGTGACAGGGATTGAGGGCGGCTTTACCATTGCCAACGGCGTTGTCATTGAAAACGCGATTGGCGGCAGCGGCGATGACAGCATCACCGGCAACAGCGCAAACAACGCCATCAATGGCGGCGCCGGTACGGATTCCGTCATCTACACGGGCGATCAATCCGGTTATCTGGTTTTCACCGGATCGCAGGGACAGACCATGGTGGTCGATCTGACGCCTAGCAGAGATGGCAAGGACTCCCTGACCAACGTTGAAAACCTGACCTTTAACGGTCAATCGGTTTCCGTATCGACAGCCGCCGTAGAACCTGCCGATGCCGACGGCAGCGCCTATCAGGTCTACCGGTTCTACAACACGGAGACCGGATCGCACTTCTTTACAACGAGCCTTGCGGAACGCAACTCGGTGATTGAGAACCTTGACGGTCTCTCCTATGAGGGCAACGCTTTTGATTCCAACGTCACCGACGTGAACGGAACCGCCGTCTTCCGGTTCTACAACACCTCGAACGGCGTTCATTTTTATACGGTCAGCGCGGACGAAGCGGCCAGTATCCGGCAGAATCTGAGCAACTTCCAGGATGAAGGCATCGCCTATTACGCCTCTGCGGATGACAGCAATGGCGGGACGGCGTTGTTCCGGTTCTTCAACACGTCAAACGGCAGCCACTTCTTCACCGTTTCGGAGACCGAGCGGGACAACATCATCGCAACGCTCGGGCACTACAATTATGAAGGCGTCGCGTTTTACGTGGATCTTGCATAAGCGCCCTCTGCGCCAGACCTGTCACATTGGTTTGAAAACGGCGGCTCCGGCCGCCGTTTTTGTTCCTGAAAAAAAGATCTTGAATTCATTAGAAGCCCTGTCGGGATCGCACGGTCCGGCTAGACTAGAGCAAGTCGCATGTAAACGGATTCAGGTTTCGCTGCCACTCGGCTTTGCCTCATACGCGATACCTGAAGCATCCTCAATTCAACTAACCGCGACACGCTCTAAGATCCGGACTTCGGCCACAAACGTAAGGTTCACTCTAGAGTACGAACAAGCACGAGTTCGCAGCGCTGCATGTCAAAGGCAGCAGGGCCGGCTTCTCCGTGCAGATGTCAAAGCAAAAATCGGCCCCGGAGGACAGGTGATGGTTCGCCTCAAGAAGCCAATGAAACGGGCTAACAAAGCCATGTTTTTGGCCGCGGTTGCCGGGTTTGGCCTCATGGCGCTGATGGGTCTGGTGGACAATCCGGGTGCGCGCGCTGATGCTGAGCCGCAAACAACCGGCACAGCGCTTGAATCGGAGCTTTGCCGGGATGTGGGCCGGTGGATCGACCCGGAGACACAAAACCGCCTGACGAACCGGGATGTGCTGGCGGGTGCTGCCCGATCGCAGGTCTTGTTGCTCGGGGAAACGCACACCTCCAAAGAGGATCACCTCTGGCAGCTGCAGACCCTGGCCGGGCTTTATGCGCTCACGCCGGAGCTCGTTATTGGGTTCGAGGCCTTTCCGCGCAGCGTGCAGCCGGTACTTGATGACTGGTCTGCCGGGAAGCTGTCCGAAGACGACTTTTTGCGCCAGACAAAGTGGGCGGAGGTCTGGGCCTATGATGCGGATCTTTATATGCCGCTGTTTGACTTCGCGCGGCAGAACCGCATTCCGATGATCGCGCTGAATGTTGACCGCGGCTTGATCTCCCGCGTTGGCCGGAATGGTTGGGATGCAGTGCCTGAGGATGCACGCGAGGGGATCACCACCCCGGCAGCGGCGCTTCCGGCATATTCGGAGAGCCTTGCCTCCGTTTATCTCGCCGCGACAGCTCATCGCCGGGACGCGTCTAAAGACGTTCAGACTGTCGAGGATGTCCTTGAAACGGATGGCTTTCAGAACTTTGTCGACGCACAACTGACCTGGGATCGCGCCATGGCCGAGGCCTTGGCGCAGTCTGCCGAAGCGAACCCGGACGCCGTTGTCGTCGGGATTGCCGGGCGCGGGCATGTGGAGCGCGGCTTTGGCATCCCGCATCAGCTCGAGGATCTTGGGATTTCGGCCGTAACCTCACTCGTGACGGTCGATCGCGAGCGGGCTTGCGCCGGTCTGGAGCCAGACGTCGCTGATGCGGTTTTCCTGGTCGAGGACCGGGGAAAAAATGCGCCCGTTCCGAACCGTCCGCGCCTGGGCGTGGCCATCCAACCGGGGCCTGACGGCGGGCTGTTGCTGAGCGAAGTGGTCACCGGCAGCATCGCGGAGGCCGCGGACCTGACCGCAGGTGACATCGTCTTGAGTGCCGCCGGAGCAGAGCTGACCACCCCGTCTGATCTGGTGGAAATCATTCAGCGCCAGGCACCGGGCACATGGTTGCCGCTTGATGTGGACCGGAACGGCGAACGCCTGACGCTGATTGCGAAGTTTCCCTCCGATCGGGACAGCGTTCAGTGATTCGCGCCCTTCAAATCGCGCTTGCTGTTTTCCTGTGTCTGACCGGCACAGTCATAGGACAAGACCAGGCGAACCTGCCGCATTACGACATCACCGCTGATCTTGATCCAGAGACCGGCGCTTTGAGCGTTGAGGTTACGATCACTGGGGTTGAAGGCGGACCACTTGCGCTCCGCCGCGCCGACTGGCTGACTATCGAAAACGTCGCCGTTGGGGGGCGCGCGCACGCTTTCACCCCGCAGCAAAGAGGTTTCATCGTTCCACTCTCCGGTGCTGGACCACACGACGTCGTCATTAGCGCGCGCGGAACAATCCCGGCTCTGGCCTCTGGCGGCCGGCGAAACGGGGCAGGATCGGCGGTCTCAGGCGCGGAAGGCACATTCCTTTCTGGTTACAGCAGCTGGTTTCCCTTCAGCGGGTCTGCACCTTTTTCCTACCGCTTGAGCGTCTCGGCGCCGGCGGGGACCAAGGCCGTCTCGCCCGGCAAGATCTTGCAAGAAACTGAAACAGCTGAAAGCTACACTGCGGTCTTTGCGTCTGAAAAAGCCTTTGAGGCTCCGTCCCTGTTTGCAGGCCCCTATGAAATAAGTGAGCGGGACGTCGGCGGCATCCGGGTGCGGACCTACTTCCCAGCGGACCTCGCGGGGTTTTCCGGTGACTATCTGGACGCTGCCGGGCGCTATCTCACCCGCTTTAGCGCAGAGATCGGGCCTTACCCCTATGAAGACTTTCATATTGTTTCCTCGCCGCTACCGGTTGGTTTGGCCTTTGTCAATCTGACCTATATCGGCGAGATGATCGTGCCCCTGCCCTTCATGAAAGGCCGGTCGCTTGCCCACGAAGTCCTGCACAATTGGTGGGGCAACGGGGTCTATGTAGACTATCCAAGCGGCAACTGGTCGGAAGGCCTGACCACCTTCATGGCGGACTATGGGCTGGCGAAGGACCAAGGTTCTGAGGCTGCCAAAACCATGCGGCTGCGATGGCTCCGCGATTATGCGGCCTTGCCGGAAAGCCGGGATGCGCGCGTCCGGGATTTCATCGGCAAAGAGCACCAGGCCGCGCAGATCATCGGATATAACAAGGCCGCTTTTCTGTTTCACATGCTGGAAATGGAAATCGGTCAAAAGAGCTTTGCAAAAGGGCTGCGGAAATTCTGGTCTGATTACACATTTGAAACGGCCAGCTGGTCGGATATACGCCGTGTTTTTGAAGTTGTCGCGGATCGGGATTTGAGCGCCTTCTTCGATCAGTGGCTGGACCGCGTTGGTGCGCCCGAGCTGACACTTGGCGATGTTCAAACGGAGCAAACGGGCGACGACTTCCTGACAACAGTGACCGTCCGCCAAAGCCCTCCGGCCTATTCACTTTTGGTGCTTATGGACCTGGAAAAAGGATCTGGAACAGAGCGGTTTCTGAGACGGCTTGATGGACCGGAAGCTGTTTTTGAATTTCGGACCGGAGAGCCGGTCAAAAGCGTCCACATCGATCCGGACTATGACTTGTTCCGCCGATTGCTCACCGGTGAGACAATGCCGATCATGCGCGACATCACGCTCGCGCCAGATGTGGCCATGCTCAGCCTGCACGATGATGACAGTTTATCCGAACAGGCGTTGGGTCTTGCAAACAGCCTGATGGACCGTGGATCAACTGCGGAAATCGTTGCGGAAGCACCCAATCTCACACAGCTGGGTTCACTTCCGTTGATTGTTGTGGGGGAACCTGCAGAGCTGGCGGAATTTGCGAAAGACAATGCAATCTCTCCGGTTCCAGAGAAACTGGAAGCAGGTGCATTGACGGCCTGGGCGGCCCAAACTCCGGCAAGGTTACCGGTTCTGTTCATTGCAGCGGACGGTGCGGAGGCCTTGCGGTCCGCGCGCCGGTCTCTCCGGCATTATGGACGTCAGAGCTATGTGGTTTTGGGCGGCGGCAAAGCCCCTCAAAGAGGTATCTGGCCAGTGGCTTCCAGCCCGTTGATGAAACCCATGACGAAGTAAGGTAACTCTGACAACACACACAAACGGCGGCCATCGGCCGCCGTTTTGAACTTCTCAGTATCGTGAGAGCAACCCGCGCTGCTTATTCTTCGCGCAAGCTCTTCCAGATTGCGTCCGTGATCGGAGAGATCATGTAATCGACCACCGTACGCTCACCTGAGGTGATCAGCACATCGGCGGGCATCCCGGCGCTGAGACGGCCGCGTACATCCTCGGGCAGCACATCTTTGCTGACCTGAACCCGAGCGAGATAATATGGGGTCTGCCGCGTATCTTCCGGTGTGATGGTGCCTCTGGAGACGGTCAGCACTTCACCTTCGATGATTGGCATGAGCCGCGACGGGAATGAGGTGAACTTCACTTCCGCGGTCAAGCCTTCGGACACACTGTCGATGTCCAGCGGCTGGACGCGGGCGTTGATGATCATTTCATCCGTGTCCGGAACGATCTCAAGCAGCGTCTGGCCGCGTTGGATCACGAAACCATTCAACTTGATGTTCTGAGCAACACCGTCAATCGGCGCGCGGATCTTTGTCCGGTCCAGAACGTCCTGGGCAACCTTGCTCTGTTCGCGCAGTTCCTGGATCTGGCCATAGATTTCCTTGTATTCGGTCGAGGCGCGCTCCCGGAACTCCTGCCGCGTTTGCAGCATCTGAAACTCGGTTTCGCCAATTGATTTTTCGACCTTGGCAATCTCGGTGTCCATGCTGGCAACGAAGGCTTTCACCTCGATGTATTCGTCTTCATAGGTGGCAAAGAGGTTCTTCTGGATCGAACCGCTTTCCAAACCCTCTCTTAGACGGTCAAGCCGCCCAAGCAGAACTTTGGCCCGGGCCTCATAGGCCTCTTTCTGTTCGCCAAGCCCAAGTTTTTCGCGTTTCAGCTGATCGACACGGTTGGTTAGGATATCCTGCTGGGATTTCAGGATGGAGGTCCGGTCGTCAAAAATCCGTTGCTGGTCCGCGACCGCGTCGACGACTTCCGGTGTTTTGTCGGCGAGCAGGGACTCCTTGAACTCAATGTGGTCTTCCAAATTGCGCTCTGCCCTCAGTCGGGCCTCCACCGCTTCGCCAATCCGCAGGCGGATGGTGACCACTTGAAGGTCAGCGCGTGCCTCGACGTCGCGCAGTTCGATGAGGACATCGCCTGCCTTGACAACTTGGCCTTCGGCGACGTCCTTTTTCTTGACGATGCCGCCTTCCAGGTGCTGGACTTCGCGGCGGTTCGCTTCGACTTCAACTTCGCCGGAAGCGATCACGGCCTTGTCGAGCTTGGCAATCGCGGCCCAGGCACCAACGACGCCGAAGGTCAGTAGAATGGTCGCGTAGCCGGCAATGATGAACGGCCTCGGATTGGCGCTGGCTTTCCGTTTTTGTTTCATTGTCATCACTCTTTATGCCGGCTTTTGGGCTGGAACCTTGACTTGGCCAACTGGAACGGTGGCCGGCACCGATGCTGGTTGCGGAGCCGGTGCGTTGCCTGCTGCGGCTGGTTTGAACAGTTCTTGCGGTGTGGTGAAGGCCTGCATCTGGCCTTCGCGCATCACCAGAACCCGATCACATATGGCAAGCAGGTTTGTCTTATGTGTGACGAGCACAACTGTGATTTTCTGCTCTTTCATGGCTTTGATGGCTTCCAGAAGCGCGTTCTCACCATCGCTGTCGAGGTTCGAATTCGGCTCGTCCAGAATCATGATGCGCGGCATGCCGAACATCGCCCGGGCCAGACCGACGCGCTGGCGCTGACCGCCGGAGAGCTGCTGGCCGTTATCCCCGACCTGGGTTTCATAGCCATCCGGCAGGCGCAGGATCATGTCATGAACACCGGCAAGCTGAGCGGCCTTGACGACCTCCTCGGATTCGCCACCGGTGAAGCGGGAGATGTTTTCCGCAATCGTTCCGGCAAACAGACGCACTTCCTGTGGCAGGTAGCCGAGATGCTGGCCAAGCTGGTCTGCGTTCCAGTGGGCAATGTCCGCGCCGTCGATCCGAACCGTACCGACAGCTGCCGGCCAAACGCCGACGAGATGACGGATCAGGCTTGATTTGCCGGAGCCGGACGGTCCGATGACCGCAATCGTCTCGCCGGGATTGATCTGGAAGTTCAGGTTCTTCAAAAACGCGGTTCGCGTGCCCGGGAGAACCGAAGACAGGTTTTCGGCATTGATGACGCCTTTCGGGTCCGGCAGCTCTGTGCGCTGCTCATCGCCGGGCACAGTGTCAAACAAACCTTTCAGGCGGGCATGGGCCTGGCGGGCGGCAACAAACGTCTTCCACTGCTGGACGCCTTGTTCAACCGGCTGAAGCGCGCGGCCCATCATGATCGATGCGGCAATCATGATGCCGGGGGAGATTTCCTGCTTGATGGCGAGATAACCGCCGAGACCCAGGATGGCCGACTGGATAGTCATCCGGAAGAACTTCTGGAAGGTCAGGATTGCGCCGGCCTTGTCGCTCGCATCGGCCTGTGCACCAAGAACGGCACCGTGGCGGTCGCGCCAGCGATCGCCAAGGGCCTTTTCCATGCCCATGGAGCGGATGACTTCGGCGTTCTGCAGAACAGCACCTGCAAACTGGTTGGCACTTTGAGATGCTGTGTTGGCTTCCTTCAAAGGGTTTCTGGTCGCGAATTCATTCACAATCGCCAGGGCAAAGATGACGAGCGCGCCGCCAAGTGCAAGATACCCGAGCCAGGGGTGGAAGATAAAGCACACCGCGATGAAGACCGGAGTCCACGGGGCATCGAAGAAGGCGAGAATGCCGGTGCCGGTCAAGAACTCGCGGATCTTGTCGCCGTCAGCCAGAATGAATTCGGCGCCGGCTTTTGGATTGGACAGGCGCAGTTTGACGGCACGGCTGAAGAGCGACTCTGACAGGACGTCGTCGAACTGCTGTCCTGCCCGCACCAGCATGCGCGAGCGGATAAACTCCAGAAGGCCGTAAATGATCAACAAGAACAAGATGATGATGGAGATCATCAGAAGGGTTGTTTCGTTGCGGCTTCCCAAGACCCGGTCATAGATCTGCAACATGTAAATAGGCGACGCGAACAACAGCATGTTAATGCAAAAGCTGAAAAGGAATGTTGTGAAAATAATGGCTCGAAATCTGCCGTAAGCGGCCTGGAGCGGTGTCTTCGATACCATTTGGTGTCCTAATTTTGCTTCGCTGTAGAAACGTACCATACTCGGCGCCAAATCGCCGAAATCAATTTGCCGACGTTCTTATAAGAATAAATGTGGCAATGCAATGAAAGCACCGGCGTGTTTCGTGTGGTCTCAAGAAATAGTATTGGTTGTGACTGTAAAGTGACTGTCGCCGGGTCAATCAACGCATCTGCTGCCCTGGCACTGTTTGAAAAGCACCAAAACACGGGAAGTTGCCCCTCTCTTGAGTATGTGAAAAGGGTTAACAGAATGGTTAATGCGCGCAATCGGAAACCCTACAGCTTGGGGTATTCCACGCTTGCAATCTCTTTGCAGTTTGCTGACAGTCCTTTTGACATGGAATGCGCTTGGGTTTGTAATGCTCGCGTGACTGGGCTGTGACTGCGCCGGAGTTGTCAATCTACGGGGAATGGAGTCTCACATGGCAACGAATTATTACTTGAACACCTCAGAAGACACCATCGATGGCGATGAGCTGACGCTCTACAATCTGATTATGGACTACCGGGGGACGCTCGGCCTGAGCACCATACCGCTTTCTGCAGGACTGACAGCGACCGCCGGCCGCCACGTGCTGGATACCGTTTACAACACCGGCGCTTACGAGGGGCATTCCTGGAGCGACGCGCCTTATAGTGGCTCCGATTCAAGCACCTACACCAACATGTGGGATGCACCCACGCGTATGGAACAAGTACACCAGC
>NZ_CM011003.1 GCF_000158095.2 Roseibium alexandrii DFL-11 | reverse complement strand
CCGAGCCGAGCGCATGGCGATCAGCGCCAGGGCCAAGGCAAGATCGCATCCACGTGGACGCTCCCGCTGGACACGGTCCGACGACGTCTTGTTTCGGGAGTATCTGGACCAGCTCAGTTTCGAGCGGCGCGGCGAGATCGATGCCCTCACCCGAAAACTCTCCCGGCAGGAGCGGGCGATCGCAGCCGTCAGGGCGAAGGTCACGATTGAGGGGTCTGGTACCAGAGCCGATACGCAATCCGCATTGTGACGGAATGGGCGTTTGTGGGGGCACCGCTCATTTCCTTCACGATGGGTGCCGGTGGAATGCCACCCCTGCCGGCCTCCCTTCGGTTCTGGACGCGGTCGTAAACCGGCGGCCGGAGCCTTCAAGGCCGCTGACGCGCCGCAGTGCGGCCGCACGCCCCATCCTCGTCAAACCTGTCCCGCGGAACTGTGCGAGGGCTTGATAAGCCCTGCTGGCCCGCTGGACAGGTTCGCTCGTCTAAGGTTCGAGCGGACCTTGATGCCTCCGTCTTTGCGCCGGCTTCTATTGCCCACGCCCGAAGGGAGGGCCGGCAGGGGCCGGCTTGAGCCTTCGGTCCAACGTCGAAGGAAAGGATCTCCCATGTCCAGCAACGCCCGTCCCTCCCGTCAATCCGGCAAGGTCGTCCAGCTCCGCAAGGGTGCAACCCTCGAAATGGTCCGGCACACCTGTCCCGACAGTGCCCAGGCCTCGCTTATCTCCGAAAGCTTCGGTCTTCCCAACATCGACAGCGACGGCATCCGCGAGCTCCACCATCAGATGATCATCGGTACCGCGGACTCCCTCAATGAAGGCCTCGGCAACCGGGCCATGCAGATCCATCTCCAGCGAATTGTCGGATCCTATGTTGGCTCCGCCCACGGCGCTGGCCAGTTCTATTCCAAGGCCGTGACAGAGGCACGCGACGCAACAGCCAAAGGTGCCAATGACATGCGTGACGAAGACCAGGGCGGTCCCGTCGGTTTCGACGGCGCCGCTCAGCGCAAACGCGAGTTCGCTGCCGATATGGGCCTTCAGGCCCATGCGCTCCGCTGCGCGGCCGAAGGTGTCGTGGCGGCCTATGAAGATGTCGTCGGCGAGGCCTGGAAGCCCTTCCAGCGCCAGGTCGAAAATCCCGGCCAGTCCGTCGACCGGAAGGCGGCTGAATTGCAGATGGCGGCGTTTGGGTGATGTTCCAGGGCGGGGCTTTTGCTCCGCCCACTTTCCTGTCTGAATCACGGGTTCAAATTGACAAAACAACGTAAAATACGTATTTTACGTAAAGAGATGGAGCTCTGCGATGAAACAGTACACTTTCTCTGACATGAACCGATCCTCGGGCGAAATCCTCGAAGCGGCGATGATCGAGCCGGTCGTGCTCACCAAGCACGGCAAGGAGAAGCTTTTTGTTCTTTCCGCCCGTGACTATCACCGCATGCGCGGTGAGCCGAGCCCGACGAAGTCCTATTCCCTGCATGATATGCCGGACGATGTCCATGAGGAGCTGATGTCGGGACTAGGAGCCATTCTTGAACCTGTCAAAGACGATGCCAGGGACGATGTTTAAGCAGGGTGACGTTGCCGAATTCCACTATCTGTGGCATCGCGAAGCGGAAAGGGGCGAGGAATCCGGCCGGATTCCTCGCGCTGTCTGTGCCCTCGACAAGGCGCCCGGCAACCCCGACGTCGTGTTTCTCTTTCTCTTTACCTCCAAGCAGCCTTTGGACGGCCAACTTGCGCTAAGCGTTCCTGAAATTGAGTGTCGGCGCATTGGCGTTGCATCTCCGTGCTGGGTCATTCTCGACGAGTTCAATCGCGTCGAGATGGACAAGGACTATGACTTTGTTTCCACCGAGCCTATCGGCTCGGTCAGCGCGGCGTTCCTCCGAGAGATTGCCGCGACCATCAAGCAAGCAGCCCAAGCTTCTGCCATCAAGGCCGTGAAGCGGACCTGACTTCGCTTCGAGCGCTCCCGGGCGGCAAGACCACCGTTCTTCAAGGCCTCCCACTTTTCGCTGCGGTTGGAGAGGATGGCTGATTATCCACTTCAGTCGTTGCCAGGATGCGTGCAGCAACAGGCTCATTTCACAGAAGCAATCCAATCCCGCTCTTTTGAGAGATGGCATTCCTGGTGCGGCGCGGACTTCCACGATCAACCCGTAAAGGGTCCGCTAGCGAGCTGCGGCCGCTTGGCTTTGGCCTGCCCGGTGATCGCGTCCGCTAAGCCGCACACTGACGGAGCCATCAAGAGCGGGAATTGGCCCGCTCCAACGATGGAGCCCTCAAATGCAGCACGATCTTTCCCTCGCCCAGAAGCACGCCTGGAACCTCGCCCGCACCCTCATGACTCCGATCGTCCTCTTTAAATCCGGCGGTGAATACGGCGTCCTCCCCGCAGACGAGATCGAAGACGCCGATGTCGAAGTGCTCTTCGAGTACGACCCCTATAGCGGCGGCCACTCCATCCACTGACTACTCATCTGATCCATGATGGCGGCGCCTGGCGCCGCCTTTTCTGCGGCGCGACCGCCCCGACCGTGGCCCGTCCTGGGAAAGTCCGGGCGGAGCCGGCAGCAGCTGCAACGGCGTTGCCGTCCTCCTCTTCGTTCCGGCCCTGCGCCACCCCGCCGCGCTTCGCGCACCGAGGCCCGGCTTGGGTGCAGCTCCTGCCTCCGCGCTCCGCCGTTTCGGACCCCGTGACGGACCGCGATCGGCGCGGTCCTGAATTCCGGAAGTTTGAAAAATGAAGAGAAAAGAGAAAAACCCGCGCGCCGACATCTACGAACGGATCACGGAGAAAATCGTCGCCGATCTTGAGAAGGGAGCCCGCCCTTGGATCAAACCCTGGAGCTGGGGAAGGCTCGAAGGCCGGATCACACGGCCGCTCAGACATACCGGCGAGCCATACACGGGCATCAACGTTCTGCTGCTCTGGTCGGAAAGCCTGGCCCGCGGCTTTGAAGCGCCGCTCTGGATGACATACCGGCAGGCAAGCCAGATCGGCGCGCAGGTCCGCAAGGGCGAAACCGGCGCAACCGTCGTCTATGCTAGCCGGTTCACCAAGACCGAAACGGATTCCCGCGGCGATGAGGTCGAACGCGATATCCCGTTTCTGAAGACGTACACAGTTTTCAACTGCGATCAGATCGATGCGCTTCCGGAACACTATTACCACCGGCCGGAGAAGGTCATCGATCCGGTCGAACGGATCGAGCACGCGGACCGGTTCTTCGCCAACACCGGTGCGATCATCCGCCACGGCGGATCGAAAGCCTTCTACGCACCGGCAAGCGATCACATCCAGATGCCGCCCTTCGAGACGTTCCGGGACGCTGCATCCTACGTCGCGGTCCTCAGCCACGAGCATGTCCACTGGACTGCACCAGAAAGCAGGGTCGGACGCGATCTGTCACGTTACCACAGGGACTGCACCGAACGAGCACGCGAAGAGCTCGTGGCCGAACTCGGAAGCTGTTTCCTCTGCGCCGATCTCGGCATCGTGCCGGAGCTCGAGCCCCGGCCGGATCACGCCAGCTACCTTCAGTCCTGGCTCAAGGTCCTCAAGGATGACAAGCGGGCGATCTTTCAGGCGGCGGCCCATGCGCAGCGCGCGGTGACCTATCTGCACGCACTTCAGCCCGCTCATGTCAGCGAAGAGCGTGAGGCAGCCTGATACATTCCCTAATCTATGCCGCCGCGGAGGGCGAAAAGCCCTCCGTCAATCACCCGTGCCTGCTATCGCCAGGTGCCGGCGTGCAATCAACAACGCTGCCTTGATGGCGGCGCACGGCGCAGTCGGGCCGATGTCCTCGTGCTGGTCCAGGTCTGCAGGAGATCACTGCACCAACATTCGACTGAAACGGAACGGGCAAAGAGAGAGCCGGTGTCAGAGGCACCGACGCAATGTGCACCATTTCCCGGTTTCCTTCGCTGGCTTGAGCCTTCCAGACCGGCGGTCGGACGCACACCTACGACGCAAGAATTGCCGGTCTGTTCGCAGCTTGAGGATCGCCAATCCCCCGAACCAGTGCTAACGCCAATCACACACTCATATTCTCGTCTCGTGTTCCGCCGTGGATCGCTGGCCCGGACGCGAGGTTTGCAGGTCTTCACCTCCTATCAAATGTCACATACGCGCCGCCCAAAGCGGTCTCGATTGAGGCATGTCTGACCGGAACCCGGCTTCGCCTCGCTCGGCTGGACGCAACGGCGGCTAGAAACTTTCTTCCCCTTCGAACTGGTGTTCGAATTCCTCGCGGGTAGCCAAGAAAGTGTCTTTCCGCCGTCCTGCATTTCATTTCGGTTCCGCAGGAATGCGCGCCGATCGTTCCCGGTCTCTTCGACAGCCATCGAGGCCGCGAAGGGCGTGGCCCGAAACATCGAAGGAATGAAGACAATGGCAAACATCGGCACATTCATCACCACGAAGAACGGCTTCACCGGTCAGATCAAGACGCTGGCCCTCAACGTCAAGGCTCGCCTCGAGCGCGTCGAAAACCCCTCCGAAAACGGCCCGCAATTCCGCATCTACTCCGGTTCAGTTGAGCTTGGAGCCGGATGGCAGAAGCAGGCGAAAGACACCGAGCGCGACTACATCTCGGTCAAGCTGGACGACCCGAGCTTCCCCGCCCCGATCTACGCCACCCTCATCGAGGTGGAAGGTCAGGAAGGCCTGCAGCTCATCTGGTCTCGCCCGATTGGCAACCGCGACTAAGCGGCCATCACGAAGGCCTCGCCACAAGCGGGGCCTTCGATCGCTGTTTCCCGATCGCAACGCATCTGCCACCCGATCGGCGAAGTAGCTATTCGACGCTCTCGACTGTCTCCCGATATCCCCGGCGCTTTTTGGATCGCTCTATCCGCACCAGGGCATTGGTGGCATCGGCCGGCCAGTCAAATGTTTCCATCATCGTCTGTCCCCGGGTTCCGATACGCCCCCAATCGCGAATGAGCGAAGCGCCGCCAAACAGCGTTGGCTGAACGGTGAGGCAATAGAACCGCCGCATGTTCCGGGCCTGGTCAATGCGGCGAAGATGGACCGGCTCGCGTTGTTGTGACTGCATGGGAAGAGTTTCGCTGACGAGGCTGGCTCCGTCCAATGACTTCTATGAATCGATAACCCTCAATCGATTCACGACCTTCATCCGTGTTTTCCTTTTCGAAAGCTGAGAAGGTAGCCGCGCATCGAGCGCGGCAGCCTTCTTTTGTAGCCGAAACCGGGTGAGGCCTGGTCTGCTCAGATCGACCGAGTGTAGTGCGGCGGCAAGTCTGCCCCAAGGACGCGCGGTCCCCCCAATTTTCCGGCTGTACCAGAAAATCGGCACCCCCGCACGCCGCCGCCGGCGGTCGCTTGCGCGATCCTTGACCCAGCCTCACCACCACACCTTCGGGCGTCATCTTTCGAAGACACTCAAAGGGAGATGACGATGCACCATGAAATCCAGATTGAAGAACTTCGCGCAGAACTCCGCAATGCTGCCGATGCCGGCGAGCGTCGCCAGATATCGGCAGAGCTGGAGATCTTGAGAGCAGAGCTTGCGGTCATTGCGGCGGATCAAGACAAAACAATCGAAAGCGCGCCGCCCTTATAAGGCGGCCGTTTCTTGTGTTCGCGATGCAAAGCCCTGGCCCGGATCGACCGGGCCAAGGCTTGCTTGACGACCGGCAATTTGCATTCCCGCTTTCACCGTTGTCTTTCCTGGTGAAGATCTACCTGTGCAGCAATTGGCCTCGACCAGGCGGGTTCCCGCATCCTTACCGTCGCTCTGTTCCGAAACGCGACGCCGCCACTTTTTCAGTCATCTCTTTCCGTCGGAAGAACATCGCCCGGCCGCATCGCAACGGCTCATTTCCACTGGTAAACACAATCTGCTCATCGGACCGCATCTGCAGAACTTCATGCGGCTGTATGAGAGGACGCTGAGAGAGCTGACGGGAGCGGTTCCGCGAAACTTGCCCGCCACGTAAGGACCGGCTCACCTGGTCAACCTCGATTGTCGTCATGCCACATCGCTCGGAAATATAACGCGCCGTGTCCGGATCGTTGATTGCGGCGAAGGACACCCAGGAGGCGGATTCGAACCACTTGGATGTGGCATCCTTGCCGCCGAAGGCCTCCCGCATCTGGCCGAGCGACTGGAACAGCATCAGAAGCGAGATTCCATATTTGCGGCCGGCATCGCGTGCCGTTTCGATGATGCGCATGTAGCCGAGCCGTGCGGCCTCATCGAGCAGGAAAAGAACCCGGCCGTTGATGTCTCCATCGCGATTGTAAACGGCTTTGATGAACGCGCCGATGATCACGCGCGCCATGCCAAGATGATTTTCCAGGGTGGAAAGATCGATGTTGAGGAAGATGGTTGTCCGGCCGTTGGCAATGATGTCGGTTTTGAAGGTGTTGCCGGAGACGAGCGCGGCATAGGTCTCGTAGGAGAGCCAGTGGGTTTCCTTGGCGGCAGTCGCATAGACTCCGGAGAACGTTTGCGGCGTCATGTTGATGAAGGGTCCGACGAGTTCTTTGACGAACTCGTTCGGCGCCGTGTCGTGAATGTCGGCCAGGAACTCTTTCAGGTTTTCTTCCGGTTTGGTGAGAATGCTGCGCACCGTGCGCAGTGATCGTTTTCCGGAGGTATTCTCCAGATCGGAAAAGACGACATGTGCAATCACGCTGGTGATGAGCTGTTCCGCATTGGTGCGGAAGAAGTCGTCCGCTCCGGAGGCTATCCGCGGCTTCTCCGACATGAGCCAGGCCGCAACCGTTGCCATGTCCTCTTCCATCGAGGAGCCGAATTGACCGATCCAGTCGAGGACATTGAACCCGACTTGTTGGTTTTTCGGATCGAGGCAAATGACCTTCTGGCCCATCGAACTACGGCTTTCCGATACCATCGGCGCGATTTCGGTCGAGGGATCGAGGACGATCATCGACCCGGGATATTGGAGGCAGGTGGGAATGACGACGGACGTTGTCTTGTATCCGCCTGAGCCGGCAAAGACGATGCCGTGTGTGGAACCAATGCCCTGGTCGAAAGCGACGAGGGGCGCCTTGCCGCCCTTGCCCCAGGTGTTGTTGTGGCGCGGATCGAAATTGATTTCTGCAACGCTATCCTGATCGACCCGATAGCGTTCTCCAATGACGATACCGCCGTCTTCGGGAAACAACTTTGCGGCGGTCTTACCGTCCATCCAATCGCTTTCGCCATGGATGCTTCGGCGGCCGGAAACCCGTTTCGGCCGGTTGTCGCCGAAGGCATTGTTGCCTTTCAGCCCGACCTTCAGACCGAACAGACCGACAAAGAGCGCCCCGACCGCACCACCGATCGAATAGAGATCGGCGTACTGCAGAACCGATCCAGGCTGAACTTGCTCTGAGAAAGCATCGAGCCGCAGCGCCTCCAGGAGCGCGGCAATAGCAAAAACCAGCAGGCCACCGGTCAGCACGCCGAAGCCAGCCCATTTGATGTCGAGACTGCCGCGCGCCGAGAAGAGAACGATGAGCCCCAGGCCGGCCGAGACAAGAAAGGGAAGGGTGAGCCCGATCCGGCCGAGCAACAGATAGGCTTTCTGCGTCGTGGCGATGGAAGCCAGCCAGGTTTCAATCCCGGTGAGGCCCCATAGTGCCATTAGCATGAGGGCTATCGGGATCAGGAACAGCAGCGCCCTTTTGAGTGTCATTCTTGAATGCGGCCTTTCCGATTACGCGCCATCTGTCGCGCTCATTCATGTCGCCAAGGCGGTTCGAAGCATCCATGAGAATGCCGAGTAGGATGGCCTTGTCTGTCTTGCGAAGTCCGGCTTTGACGATGAGGCCGCCAAGCTGGATTTTTTCGCGTGCGTCTTTCTTGCGGTCCAGCAATCGCGTTCGCCTTCTCCGGTTTTCGAGCGTTCTGAACTGCCCTTCAATTCTGCGGAGCTGCAGCGTGATTTTGTGAAGCGGCCGGCTTTTGAAATCGGGCGGCGAGGTCGTTCAAGGCTTTGGCGAGTTCGGCCTCATCGATGTCGAGTTCGGCGAGACCGCTCTCCATGACGAGCTTGGCGACCCGCTCAGACTGCTTTTTGAGCACCTGTCTTTTCTTCTGCTGGAGCTTGGCGATCTGAGCTTCGATGTCGTCGATCTGCTCGGAGGCGGTTTTGGAAGTGCGCGGAGCCATCAGATGTTCCTTGTTTTGAAATGGGTTGTTTAAAGGCAATGGCTTCGCTCATAGCGTGTCATATTCCTCAAGTCGAGCTTGGTTGCAAAACTTGTCGTGGATACAACCAAGAAGGAGTCCGCTGAATAGAAGCGAAAAGGCCTTACGACTGACTTATGCGCTGATTGAAGATCCGGTTTTCCAGCCCGTGAGGGCCGCAGTCCGGTTTTGAGGAAAACCGGACGGAGCAGGCGAAGGCTTGAACGCGCTCCCCATAAAGCGCTGAAGAGAAAGCCGAAGCCTGTGGTAAACCGGGTCTGGGCGGTGGAGGATTTGCCACATCACCTGCTCGGCAGAACAGCAAAGATCAGAATTTTTGAAAAAGGCAGGACGGCGCTTCCAGCGCCCTATCGCCGCCAACGGCGATAGCTCTCAGGCGGAAACGATTTTCAATCGTTGAGTGTAGAGCGCACTTATAGGATTGCATCTGCAATCCTGCGCTGGTACGAGAGTTGAATTGCAACCACTGGGCTGCAATCTCCGCCTTCGCTGTCCTGGCGCCTTGTTTCCTCACCGTCCTGTTTCTTCGACTTAACCTGCCTTTTCACATCCGGGATCCCTGCCCTCGATGGCCATCTACCATTTTCATGTCCAGGTGATCTCCCGGAGCGGAGGCCGGTCTAGTGTTGCGGCTGCTGCTTACCGGCATCGTGCACAAATGACGGTGTCGAACGACTCCGATCACAAGACATTCGACTACGCCCTCAGGGACGGCGATCTGGTCCATGAGGAACTGGCGCTGCCGGATCAGACGCCGGAATGGTTCCGGACGCTGATCGATGGTCGGAGTGTGGCGGGTGCCAGTGAAGCGCTCTGGAATGCGGTCGAGGCGCACGAGACGCGTATCAATGCACAGCTTGCCCGGGAGATTGTTTTGGCGCTTCCGTCTGAACTCAGCCGGGAGGAGAACATCGCCCTGGTGCAGGGTTATGTTGGGCAAGCCTTTACATCGCGGGGCATGGTTGCGGATTGGGTCTATCACGACAAGGAAAACAATCCGCACGTCCATGTGATGCTGACGATGGCGCCGCTCACCGAGAAGGGCTTCGGGTCGAAGTGGGAAACTCTTCTCGATGAGAATGGCGAGCCTGTCCGGAAGGGCGGCAAAATTCAGTATCGAGCCTGGGCGGGCGACAAGGAAACGCTGAAACAGTGGCGTGAGCTTTGGTCGATCCATGCAAACAAGAGCCTGGAGCTTGCCGGGCACGATGCGCGGATTGATCATCGCAGCTATGAGGCCCAGGGCATTGAACTGCTGCCCACATCGAAGATCGGTGTGCAGGCGCGCAACATTTCTAGCCAGGCAAAAGTGCAAGGGCGCGAACCCGGCTTGGAACGCTCGGTCTGGCATGCGGAAAGCCGTCTTGAAAATGTCAGGCGGATCACGCGCCGGCCGGAAATCGTCATTGATGCTATCACGCGCGAGAAGAGCGTTTTCGATGAGCGGGATATTGCAAAATACCTTCACCGCTACGTGGACGATGAGGCTAAGTTCCAGGATCTGCTTGCACGCGTTCTGAATTCCCCAGACGTTGTGATACTTGCTGTCGAAGCAGTTGATCCGGAGACAGACGAAATGGAACCGGCGAAGTTTACCAGCCGGGAGATGATGCGGCTTGAGGCAGAGATGGCGCGGCGGGCGGATCATCTTGTGTCCGTTTCTTCGCATGGTGTGGACGCGCGTTTGCGCGACCGAATGCTTTCGAGCGTCCAAAAACTTTCCGATGAGCAGCGCGTTGCGATCGAGCGCATCACGGGTGAGGAGCGCATGGCGTCGGTCGTTGGCCGGGCAGGGGCGGGCAAAACCACGATGATGAAAGCCGCGCGCGAGGTATGGGAGGCAAACGGCTATCAGGTCGTCGGCGCCGCACTTGCGGGCAAGGCGGCCGAGGGTCTCGAGAAAGAAGCCGGGATCGCATCGCGCACTTTGGCGTCTTGGCAATTGTCCTGGGGACGGGGAGAGGGGCTCCCTGACAAAAAGTCCGTCTTCGTGATCGATGAAGCCGGCATGGTCGACAGCCGACAGATGAGCGTCTTTGTCGAAACGATCGCCAAGGCCGGAGCCAAGCTTGTTCTGGTCGGAGATGCGGAACAGCTGCAGCCGATTGAAGCGGGCGCTGCCTTCCGGTCGTTGACCGATCGAACCGGATACGCGGAACTCGGCACGATCTACCGGCAGCGTGAACAATGGATGCGCGATGCGTCCATGGATCTTGCGCGCGGCGATGTCGTAACCGCGATCCGTGCCTACCAGTCCAATGGTCATGTCATCAACATGCCGCTCAAGGATCAGGTTTTCGGGAAGCTGATCGACGACTGGTCACGCGACTACGATCCGTCGAAGTCGATGCTGATGCTGGCGCATTTGCGGGAAGATGTGTACCGGCTCAACCGGATGGCTCGGCTAGTGTTGATCGAGCGCGGCGTGATCGAAACGGGAGAAAAATTCCGCACTGAAGAGGGCTATCGGTTCTTTGCCGTCGGCGACCAGATCGTGTTCTTGAAAAACGACCGTGACATGAACGTGAAAAACGGAATGCTCGGGCGTGTCATCGAGGCGGGCGAAGGGCGCATCCTCGCGGAGATCGGTGATATCGGTTCCGATCAGATCCGGCGCGTCGAGGTCAACCAGAAGACCTATCGCAATGTCGATCATGGCTACGCGACAACGATACACAAATCGCAAGGCGCCACGGTCGACAAGGTGAAGGTGCTGGCAACGCTCTCCCTCGACCGGCACTTGACCTATGTGGCGATGACCAGGCACCGGGAGGACGTAAAGCTCTATCATGGGGCCTTGTCCTTCGCGAAGAACGGTGGATTGACAGAAGTGCTTTCCAGGAAGGGTGCAAAGGATACCACGCTCGATTACGCGGGTTCGGAGCTTTACGCCCAGGCTCTCAGCTACGCAAATAGCCGGGGGCTCTATGGACTACGGGTTGCCAGGGCGATGGTCCAGAACCAGCGTCGCTGGTTTGCCGAGCAGAAGGCAAAACTCTCGGAGCTCGGTGAGCGGCTATTGTCCCTCGGTGAAAAGCTGGGGATTGGCTTGACCGGCCTTGAGCGAGGTCTTGCTGAGGAGACGAATACCGTCCAAAGACAGTCGCGCGAACATCCTGCCACATCACAACCCTGGATCGCGGGAGTGAAAATGTGGGCCATGTCCATTCCTGACGCTGTGGAGACCAGGTTGCAGTCGGATGCCACGTTGACAACTCATTGGGCCGAAGTTCAGAACCGCGCCCGGCTCGTTTACGAGCGGCCGGAACAGGCCGTCAAGGCGATGCGGATCAAGGACATCTTGAAGCTGGACGGCGAAGCGCAAACCACGGCTCGCGACCGGCTCACAGAAGATTTGGCCAATACACCTGAGCAGTTCGGTGCGCTACGCGGCAAGACTGGCATGTTGGCAGGCAGGACCGCCCGCGAGGACCGCGAGCAAGCATTAAACAATGTTCCGCAGCTCAGCGATGATGTGAAAACCTATATACGTCTCAGGGCCGAGATCGGTGATTTGCGTACCGTGGAACTGGAGCGCGAACGCGATCTGTCACGTATCGACATACCGGCGCTGTCACCGGTGGCCGAGACGGTCTTGTCGCGAATCCGCGATGCCATCGACCGGAACGATCTTAATGCGGGCCTGTCCTTCCTTCTGGCGGACAAAATGGTCGAGGCCGAGCTGGGGGAAGTTGCCGTCAAGCTGGATCAGCGGTTTGGGGAGAGGGCGTTTGTCGGCATGGCCAAGCCGGAGGGAATTGCCTTTGAGAAGGTGGCTGCCCGGGTTGCCGATGAAGACCGGGCCAGGCTTGCCGACGCATGGCCGACGTTCAATGCCATCCAGAAGATCAACGCCAAAAGGCAATCTCTGGAGCAAGCTCAGGCGCAGGCCTTGAAAAAGGATCTGTCCAAGGATCAGGGCATGATCCGGTGATAAACGGGGTGAGGCGGAAGGACAGGCGACGGATTCTGCTCATCCTGTCTCTTGGCGGAATGGTGATTGGCGGCATTGCCGCAGCCGGAACCTTCGGAGGATACCGGATCAACACAACACCGAGCTTTCCGCTCGGACTTTGGCGGATCGAGACATTGCCTCGCGAAGTGCGTTTGGGCGATACCCTATTCATCTGTCCGCCGGCAAATGCGCCGGCGATCGAACTGGCGCGAGAACGGCTCTACCTTCCGGCAGGCCTGTGTGATGGCGGCATGGCACCGCTCATCAAAACCGTCGTCGCCCTGCCCGGACAAACCATCGCTATCGAGGGCGACCAGGTTTCCATCGACGGGGAACGCCTGGCGCATTCTTCCATTCAAGCGAAGGACGGGCAGGGGCGCACCTTGACCGCCTATGCCGGGGGCGTCGTTCCCGCCGGCGCACTCTTTGTACATTCCGATTACATGGCTTCTTATGATTCAAGATATTTTGGACCCATCCCGGCGAGCGGCATTCTCGGCCTGGCGCGAGAAGTGTTCACCTTCCAGCCTTAAATTTGCGCGCAGTCTGTTTTGTATTCTGGGAGGCATGGCGACCGGCACAATCGGCTGGTCCGGGAACGTGCTCCTGTTGCCGGCCGGAATGCTGTTTCCGGCTTTCTGGGCTTACGCTCCGTCCCGATCCGTGGCGGCACTGGTAGCCGCCGCGCACTTCCTGGGAGCGTCACGGGGATTGCCTCAGGGCGCCAGCATCTTCTTCGGGTCCCAATATGCCATCGGCCTGGGGCTGTGGTTCGGGGCATCGCTCGTCTTTGTCGCCGTTCACTCTGCGCTTTGGACGCGAGGATCCGGATGGCCACGAATGCTGCGCTACCTGATCGCAAGTGTTTTGATGAGTCTGCCGCCCTTCGGGATATTGGGTTGGGCCAGCCCGATTACCGCGGCCGGTGTGCTCTTTCCGGGATGGGGCTGGTTGGGGCTAGCAGCAACCGCGATCCTGTTGCTCATGATGACCACAAGCCTTTGGCGGATCGCGGTTCCGGTGGTGGCCGGCTTTGCTGCCTGGTCCGCCGCATTCTGGACGCAACCAAAGGTAATTGAGGGCTGGACCGGCATCAACACCACTTTCGGTTACGAAGGGGCGGGACAGCCTGCCGGCTACAAGCAGCAGCGGGAAACCATTGCCATGGTCCGCGAGGCTGCCGCGCAGGGCGTGAAAGTCGCCGTCCTGCCCGAGAGTGCGCTCGGACTATGGACCCCGACGACGGAACGGCTTTGGAAAGACGCTTTGTCAGAACTGCCGGTGACTGTGATCGGGGGTGCGGCTGTTGTTCAAAAGAGCGGCTACGACACGGTGATGGTGGAGGTGTCAGGGAAGGGATCGCGAATTCTCTATCGCGAGCGCATGCCGGTCCCTGTCTCGATGTGGCAGCCCTGGCGGCGGTTCACAGGGGACGGAGGCGGCGCGAACGCCTATTTCTTCGACAATCCCGTCATGCAGGTCGCGGGCAGCCACGCCGCGCCTCTGATCTGCTACGAACAGCTCCTCGTCTGGCCCATCCTGCAATCCATGGCCATGGGCTCAGACGTCATCGTTGCGATCGGCAACGGCTGGTGGACGGGTGAAAGCAACATCACCGACATTCAACGCGCCAGCGTCACAGCATGGGCAAAGCTGTTCGATGTTCCGCTGGTGATCGCATTCAACGAGTGAATCCATGATAGACGCTGCCCTGATTGACCAATGTGCCGACCCTTCCCTGCAACCCGCCATCGTTGAGGAGTTCATCGCAGCGGTGGGTTCTGAGGATCCGCTAAGTGTGACCGTGCGTTCCGGGTCGAAGACGTTTCTGGTGCCAGGGGCAAAATCTCCGCAAGGGGCCGCGAAGCTAGTTCAGGATTATCTCGGCAAAGCCGTCGTGCGCGTCGGAATCACGCAATATCCGGTTGGCATTGGCATCTCGGACAAGTCGCAGGTCACCGCGGATGTGTTCGACGCCTGCAACAACATCAAGATCGGGACCGCGCTGTTTGCCCGTGTCTACAGGATTGTGACGAAGTGGTACGACACGCCGGTGCCGGAAGCCTTTCAAGACGCCATCGAGGCATACCTGTCGGGGTATTTCGACGGGGAGTATGTGTTCACAGCGGAAAATCAAAGTGAGAGCGATGACTTGGCAGCTCCGAGTCAAGCAGCCTTGGAGGAAAGTGCGCATGTACCAGAACATGAAAGTGCGGAGCCGTATCCAAAGAGTAAGCTTCGAAAACAACTATGGGCACTGGATCCGAACCAGGCGGATATTGGCGTCGATCTGTCTGAGATCGGGGACTTCAACAGAGAATGACCAGCCACATCGTTATTGCCGCATATCTCTGTGATGCGACGTGTCAGCCACAGCAATTGCGCGTTTGGGACGGCGACAGTTTCCTGATCAGCATGATACACGGCTCGGAGCGCGAGCGCGTCCTTGGCCTGGATACTGCGGAGATCAAGGGAAAGTGTTCTAATGAGATCCAGATGGCAAAGAAGGCCAAACGCCGGCTGGCCGAGCTGGCGGACGGCCAGCGAATTCAGATACTCCGGAACGGCAATGACAAGCACGGCCGGACTTTTGCTCGAGTTTTCATCAATGGCAAAAACGTTAGCCAAATTCTTATCAACAAGGGGCTTGCCCGGCCGTGGTTCGGTCATCGGTAACCGTAGTGCTTATCCTTTGAGTTCTTTATGCGCCGTAGAAGCTCCATCGGATCCATGTTGATCGCCAACGAAATCTGATAGATGCAATAACGGTTGGGTTCAGTTTTCCGCGTTCCAGGCTGCTCAGATATTGCTGACTGATGCCACTGATCGCCGCAATTTCCTTTTGCGTCATGTTCCCGCTATTCTGTAAGCGAAGTCTGCGCCCCACGTGGCTTCAGTTTGACGGCGTTAAGTTGCATGGCAGGAATTCGTCGATCCGGATTTTCGGATGGCCGCCGGCGATGGCCTTGAGGGGCGTCTTGAGATAGGCGAAGAGCTCCACGCCGTTAATTTTCGCGGTCTCGATGAGGGATGCGATGCGGCCACCTTCGTCATGGCCGGCGGAAAAGGCTTTCTTCCTGTTCAATGCAATTGGCCGGATCAAATTCCCGACGCTGTTGCAATCGATCTCGACACGGCCAACGTGAAGGAAGGTCTGTAAGCCGTCCCAGTGACGATGAATATAGGCGAACTTCTCACCGAGACGAGACTTGGCGGAGACCCGGAGGCGTTGCTCTTGCAACTATTGTCCGAAGGCAGTGAGGGGAGGCGCGGTGCGGGCCTGTCTGGCCGAGAGCCGCTACCCGGACGCCGTGCCTCGGATATCAGCTTCGACCCTGTAGAACTCGGCGATTCGGCGCAAGCCCTCGGCGGCGATCTCGGAGACATCGCGGTCGAACACTTCCTTCAGTTTCCGTCGTGCGTGCGCCCAGCATTGCGCGACGCGTATATTATTCGGGACCTCATGCCTGCTGATTTTAAGTATGCGGGTCGCGTAAATTCTATTGAAAGAACGCTACTCTGTTTCAGCTGGAACCAGCATGTCGAGCGGCCAACCACGGAGAAAGAAGTAACAATCCTAAGCCGCCAACCACGAAAACATCGGCCATATTGAAGGACGGCCAATGTGCTGCGCCAAAGTAGAAGTCAAGAAAGTCAGTCACTGCGCGATATCGCAGCCGATCCGTGACATTTCCGAGAGCACCACCAATGATCATTCCGTAAGCCAAGGCCTCGAACTTGCTCGCGGCACTGATCAAAAGCACCGACAGCCAGACGCAGACGGCAAACGCCAGCACGACAAGAACAAACCAATGCACTTCACCCAGCAGTCCAAATGACACGCCGCTGTTCTGCAAGTAAGTAAGATTGAGACCAGGAAAGACGGAGACACTGGGAGTCAAACTGGCTTTGTTTGCGACGATGATTGACTTCGATACCTGATCGACAAAGAACGCAGTTGCAACGCCTGCCAACCCGATCGTCAGAATTGGTCTCATCATTGCCATCCTTTTGGTGCGCTCAATTACTCGCATAACTCGCGAACACTTCCGTCGAACCGTCCCGCCGAATCAGGAAGACATCATAGGCTTCTCGCATGTCGCTCTGATCCATGCCCGGTGAGCCGAGCGGCATCTCGGGCAAGGCGAGACCAATCGCGTCTGGACGTTCTGATAGGAGACGCCGAATATCGGTCGCCGGGACATGACCCTCGATTACATAGCCGTCAACAAGTGCCGTATGGCAAGAGGCCATTCGCTGGGGCACGCCATTGTCGATCTTGAACCGCGTCAACGGTCCGGCAAACATGTCTTCGCCGGTCGTATTGAAACCATTTTCCTCAAGATGCTCCATCCAAGCCAGGCAACAGCCGCAACCGTTGGTCTTGCGGACCTCGACTAGACTTTGGTCAGCGAATGCCTGCGTAGATGACGACAATGCAAGAGTGAACATGAGAGCAGTGAGACATTTTTTCATGGAGCAGAGCCTTTTCGTTATGGATCGAATGCACTTACAGCCAAGAAGCGGTGATGCGGTTTGGGGATGCCGGTACTGTTCGCTTGCAGCCCGGGGAGCATCCGTTAAGACGCTCCTTGAGTATGGATCAGTTTGGCGAGTGGACCGTTGAAGCCACACCGACATTCATCAGATACCTTTTGCTCATTGAGGCACTTCCTCTTTTTCAGTCATTGCGCGGCGAATTTTGGGCACTGCGGTTTCTCGAGTCTCGTGGTAGTCGATAGCCCCAGCAAACTGCCCGTTTGTTTTGAACAAGAAGACGCTCGCGGTATGGTTCATGGTGTAGTCTTCACCATCTGTCGGTACCTTTTCATAGGTGACCCGGAACATATCTGCCGCTACCGCGATCTGCTCATTCGTTCCGCTCCAACCCCGGATGTTCGCGTCAAAGTAACCCACATACTCAGCCATCGCGTCGACGGTATCGCGTTCGGGGTCAACTGTAATGAAAATCACATTCAGTGCGTCCGAGTCATCGCCCATCATCTCAAGCCAACTCGATATGTCCGAAAGCGTGGTGGGGCAAACGTCGGGACAGAAAGTGAAACCGAAAAACACCATCGTCGCGCGACCGGTGAGGACTTCAGGGCCCACCGCGTTTCCTGCGTGGTCAGTGAGCCGAAACTCCATAGCGGGAAGATCAAGGGGACGCCGAATGAAAGGTTCCGGTGCACCCGGACCATCGACACGCCACCAGCCGACAAAAAGAATAAAGCTGATTGCCACGACGCCAAATACGCCATACTGAAGCAAACGCCGTTGCCGCATCAGTTCTCGGGTCCACGTGCCGCGATGCCAAGGATCGGAATTTCGACTGCCACTTCACCACCATCGGAGAAAACCAGGGTCATAAAAAAACTCTCACCCTCTTTCATTTTCCGTTGCAGCCCCATCAACATCGCATGAAGTCCTCCGGGTTCCAGCGTAACTGTTTCTCCCGGAGCAATTTCGATTTCACCGACTGGCGCCATAGAACTCACGCCTTGGTTATTCGTTGAAGTCCTGTGAATTTGAGTTTTCAGCGCAATATCCGTACTAATGCCTATTAGCGTTACTACAACGTCGCCGGTATTACGGATTTTCATGTAGGCGACGCCGGGACGACTGGTACCGATGGAGGTGCGAGACCATGCATCCTCAATTAGCACTTTGTCTGAGCCTGCTACGGAGGCTTCACAGAACCCTATGATTATCACGAGTGCCACCAGCGTTTGGCGCAGTACCTTTCTCATTTACATTCTTCCTTTGTAGATCGCTGTTCAGTTCTGAACCGCGGCAACTTCCGCCGAGACCAGGCGCCGCAGCTCAACATCACCGAATGGATCCAACGGTTTTCCGTTTACGAAGAATGTTGGCGTCTGCCGCACCCCAACAGCTTCGACGTCCGCACGGTCTTGGTTGAGGATCCCAACGACGTCGGGTGCAAGCATTTGTGTACGCGCGGCCTCTGCATCAAGACCCGCGGCAGCGGCAATGCCGAGTATCAAACCTGGCTGTGGTGAGCCGTGCGAAGCCCACCTGGGCTGTTCGCGTAAAACAGCCTCCAGCACAGGCTCGAAGACACCTTGCATTCGTGCGGCTTCGAGGATTCGGATCGCTTCTTCAGATGCCGCACCGTGAAATGCCGTGTAACGCATCACGACACGAACCACGGGTTCATGCTGCGCCAAGAGGTCTTTCACAATTGGATGAAACGCGCGACAGGCCTCACAGGCGGGGTCAAAGAACTCTACAATTGTGACAGGTGCGTTTTCTGGCCCAAGGATTGGTGAATAGGGCCGAACAAGGACCTCGTTGCCTTCTGAGACGAGAGGTTGGGCACTCTCCAAAGGCGCTTGGCGGTTCACATACCAGGCGGCACCGACGAAGCTGGCACTCGCAGGTGCGAGCACAGACAAGATCAAGGTGCGGCGGTTCATTTATGTGTCTCCTTGAGTGACAGGGCGGACAATAGGCTGATGAGTGCGAACGCGACGAACGCCATCAAAGGGATCGGAATGCCAAGGATCAATTGGTTGGAATCCGTGCAGGAAGGACCAATTGCAGAGCATGGCTGAATGGGCTCGGGAATCAGGCCTGCGTAAAGGCCTAGGTGCCAGAGTGCAACGGCACCGCCTCCAAGTGCCAACACTAGACCATAGCGACCAACTCGGCGGTCATGCCACCAAAGACCAAAACCAAGGACAATGACCAACGGAAACATGAAGGCCCGCTGAAACCAACAGAGCACGCAAGGCGTTTGGCCCAACACTTCGCCGATGAATAATACAGCGAGTGTAGCGACGAGTGATACGATCCAGGCAAGGACTAGGGCCATTTCTCCGGAAAAGCGGGCCATAAAGTCAGATCCCCTCTTCTAGTGTGGTGAAAACTGCTTCGCCGGGCATGTCGTTGTACCAACTACTCTCCCTCACAAGTGGCCGTAAATCATTTGTCAGGTTTACAGACGCGTTCCGGTCAGCGCCGGTAGAGGTGTGAATTGTTTTCATTTTGGTCAAATCCAATGCGAGGATGTCTATTGTGGCGTGGGTTTCCGGTAGAGCAGCAAAACTGGTTGCCAAAAAACACGACCACCAGTATCCGGCGCGTCCTAAAAACCTCAGAGTTCGTACACGTTTGGAGATCAAACAGTTCGAATGTGGCAGTAACTGACTACTGAATTACCTTTTTCGGAACACGTATAATTCCTAAAGCCACTAGAGGTTCAAGCTCAAATTTGCGGACGTGCTTGATTGTCGCGCGGAAGCAAATAGCTTAGGTTCGGCGCTGCTGAAAGTCCATTTCGCTCCGTACAATTTTGTATTTGGATAACTAATTCATGCTCACGATCGGCGGTCTTGCAAAGAAAACAGGCACGAAAGTGCAGACTATTCGCTATTATGAACAGATCGGGCTTCTACCAGAACCGGACCGTACTGAGGGGGGACAGAGACGCTATAGTAATGAGCAACTCGACAAACTTTCATTTATTCGCCATTCGCGGCAGCTTGGTTTTTCATTGGAAGAAATCCGGGAGCTCCTGGACCTCTGCGATCATCCCGACCGGCCCTGCGGCAAGGCTGACACGATTGCACGTCGGCAGCTTAAGCAGGTCGAACAGCGCATCGCGCGTTTGCAGGCGCTTCGCACAGAACTAAAGCGCATGGTCCGTGAATGCAGCGGTGGCCGCACAGCTGACTGTCGGGTATTAGAGGTACTCCGAGACCACTCCGAGTGTTTAACTGATCACGATGAGATAGGTGCTTAGGCACTACTTTGACGGTCATTGCTTCGATTTTCCCCGCCTATTACTTGCTTGGCTCTGATGATGGATCATGTCTTAAACTTTATGGCCGTCTTCGGTTCGGAAATAAATCGGGGCGGCGGCATCGCAAATTAGATTCTGAAAATCAAACAACCCACATGTTCCCTTTGCGGGTGAGATAGTACAGAAACCAGAGTAATGGGCCTTGTCGGAATTTCGTTCGCAGACAGGGAGCAACAGCTGCCCTTCAGAGTCTAAATTTTTTGGGTGGCCACCTCTTAAACCTCTAGCGACTATAGAAACTACATACATACTCGGTCGATACGAGGAACAATCACATGCCCGATGCTGCCCCCCTTCTTGCCGCCACGCAGTTACTCGATTACCGCGCACCATCCGTTGTCCGTCTGACTGAAGATCGGAAATGGCTCCGACTGCCTCAGTACGATCGCATAGGCGCAATCTACGACTTTGTTCGAAACGAAATCGCCTTCGGCTACAATCGGGCGGACAACATTCCCGCGTCTGAAGTACTTCGAGATGGGTACGGCCAGTGCAACACCAAGGGAACGCTCCTAATGGCGCTATTGCGCGGTGTAGGTATCAAGTGCCGCCTGCGAGGGTTCACGATTCACAAGGAGCTACAACGTGGTGTCGTCCCGGATTTGATCTTTCCGATCGCACCACAAGAAATTCTTCATTCCTGGGTTGAGGTCGAGTTCGACGGCAAATGGATTAATCTCGAAGGATTCATTCTAGATGAAAAATTCTTGAGCGTTCTCCAGCAGACCTTTTTCGGAAACAAGAGCTTGTGTGGTTTCGGTGCGGGCACCGATTGCCTTGACGCGCCACCGGTTCGCTGGGAGGGGCATGACACCTACATTCAAGAGACGGGCATCGAGCAGGACTTTGGTGTGTTTGAAACGCCGGATCAATTCTATTCAGAGCACATGCAAAAATTCGGACGAGTGAGGGGCTGGCTTTACCGGTTCATCATACGTCACTGGATGAACACTCGCGTCCGTGCCATTCGATCAGGTCGATTAAAGCCCAGTAGGTCTGCAATCCATGATCACGGAGGTATCGCAGATGCCGCATGACCACCACGGGCATAGTCACGTGCACCTCGATCCTCAAAGCGGCGACCGCAGAGTCGGCGTGGCAATTTGGGCTAATGGCCTTCTGACGATCGCACAAATAGTGGGCGGCCTCTTTGCCGGAAGCCTTGCACTGATTGCAGACGCCTTGCACAATTTTTCAGACATGGCCGCGCTGATTATTGCCTTCGCTGCCCGCAAGATTGCGCGGCGCCCTGCGGATGAACGTATGACATTCGGCTACGGACGCATAGAAACAGTAGCTGCGCTCATCAATTATACGACCCTTATTATCGTCGGCCTTTACCTAATTTATGAAGGAGGAATGCGCCTGATTGAACCACCGGACGTCCAGGGCTGGACGGTCGTGATTATCGCAGGGTTTGCTCTCGGCGTAGATGCTTTGACAGCAGCACTGACCTGGTCGATGCAAAAGGGAAGTCAGAACATTCGTGCCCTGTTCTTGCACAACCTATCGGATGCACTGGCGTCCGTTGCGGTAATCGTCGGCGGGACCTTGATCATCCTATTCGATATGCGATGGGTCGACCCCGCTGTTACCATCGGCATTGCGGGATACATCCTCTATCTGGCAGTGACGGAGATTGGCGGACCGGTCAGAACGTTGATGCTGGGGAGTCCCCCGGACATCGAAGGACATGATGTCGTCGATCTACTGCGCGCAACATCTGGGGTTCGCGAGGTACATCATGTACACCTATGGCAGATGGAAGAGAACGCTCCAGCGTTGGACGCTCATGTAGTCGTCGAAGAAGTTGACTGGAAACAGTTGGAGGCAATCAAGTTGGAGCTGAAAGAAAAACTATCAGATTCCTTCGGCATCGTTCATACCACTCTGGAGTTTGAGCGCGAGGGTGTGTGCGAAAACGATGTTCCGTTGTTTGGGCATGATCGGTCTTATAAGCAAACGTGACATGCCGTGTCGTCCGTCAGCGCCACTGGGACAGATTAGATTAATTGCATAACGGAGGATTTCAGGCTCATCGTAACCGTCAAGGAGTGCAGATGAGAATGAAATCCGGGAAGCAAAAACAGTCGGCCGAGAATGCTGTCAGAGACATCAGGCGCAAGACCCGTCGGCAGTTCAACGCCGAAGAGAAGATACGGATCGTGCTCGAAGGCTTGCGCGGCGAAGAAAGCATCGCCGAACTGTGCCGTCGCGAGGGTATTGCCCAGAGCCTCTATTACAGTTGGTCAAAGGAATTTCTAGAAGCCGGGAAACGGCGCCTTGCAGGAGATACGAGCCGACAGGCAACGGCACCGGAGGTGAAGGAGCTTCGGGCTGAAGCATCGGCGTTGAAGGAGGCCGTTGCCGATCTGACCCTGGAGAACCGACTACTCAAAAAAAGCATGACCGGCGATGGGGAAGACGACGAATGAGATATCCGGCATCCGAGAAGCTCGATATCATTCGCATCGTCGAACAGTCACATCTTCCGGCAAAGCGAACCCTGGACATGCTGGGCATCCCGCGGACGACTTTCTATCGCTGGTATGACCGGTATCTGTCGCTTGGCGAGGCCGGGCTTGCGGACCGGTCGTCACGACCGGGTCGGGTCTGGAACCGCATCCCTGATGCCGTGCGCCGACAGATCGTCGATCTGGCGTTGGAAGAACCTGATCTATCGCCCAGAGAACTGGCGGTCCGGTTTACCGATACAGAGCGCTATTTTGTCTCCGAGGCCAGTGTCTATAGGCTTCTGTAAGCGCAGGACCTGATCCCGAGCCCGTCATACATCACCATCAAGGCAGCAGATGAGTTCCATGAGAAGACCGTTCGGCCAAACCAGCTTTGGCAAACCGACTTCACCTATCTCAAGGTTGTCGGTTGGGGTTGGTTCTATCTCTCGACAATCCTGGATGACTACAGCCGCTACGTTGTTGCCTGGCGGCTTTGTGCGACCATGAAAGCCGGAGACGTCACTGCTACCCTTGAGGAGGCCTTGATTGCTTCAGGCTGCAACAGCGTCACCGTCACCCACCGGCCGCGCCTGCTCAGTGACAATGGCAGCAGTTATATCTCCGGCGACCTGGCTGATTGGCTCGAGGATCAGGGCATGGACCATGTCCGCGGCGCCCCCAATCATCCACAGACACAGGGGAAGATCGAGCGTTGGCACCAGACGCTCAAGAACCGCATCCTGCTCGAAAACTACTACCTGCCTGGCGCACTCGAACAGGCAATCGGCGCGTTCATCGAGCACTATAATCATCAGCGCTATCATGAAAGCCTCGGCAATCTAACACCAGCCGATGTTTACTTTGGCAGGGGCGAAACAATCCTCAGACGAAGAAAGGAGATCAAAGAACGGACAATCCACAGACGCCGCTTGCTGCACCGTCAGAGCACAGCGTAAACTAAAAGAAAAATGAGCCAGATCCTCCGTGACCGATCAGGCAATCCTGCCCCAAATCATCTGACGACGGACAACATGCCGCAGCTAACGCATGGTGCGATCAAATCGGATTGCCGCGATGTTTGGTTACTGCGGCCTTGTGAGCTGTTAAGGCCGTGCGGCCGAACAATCGATCCCAGAGTTATAAGGGACAATTTGACAATTCGCCGTACATCGTCCCCGTAACCAGCTGAATTTACCGATTGTCGGTTCACGACAATACTACAATCGGTGACCCGACAGGCACCCGTCCAAAAAGATCGATTATGTCTTGGTTCATCAATCTGACGCAGCCGCTGGAAACCGCGGTGCCAATTGTCCAATATTCAGAAGTTCCATGTAAGCGATAGAGCGTGTCGCGATTTCCCTGAAAAATATAAAGCGCTCTCGCTCCTAGAGGATTTTCCAACCCGGGAGGCATTCCACCGTTCCGCCAACTCCATTTCTCGAGTTCCGGTTCCCGCTCGATCATTTCCTCTGGTGGTGTCCATTTGGGCCACTCAGTCTTGCGCGCAATCCGAGCCCGTCCTGACCATTCGAATCCGGCCCGACCAAGCCCCACTCCATATCGCATTGCCTTTTTGTTTTCCTGAACCAGGTAGAGATAAAAGTTTTGCGTGTCGACAACAAGTGTGCCCACTTTTTCAGGAGTGTTGTAATCAACTTGCTGGCGGTAGAAACGCTCTGGTACTTTTTTCAAGTTAATTGCCGGTAGCGGAAACCGCTCGGTTGGCATAGCGCCATACATCGATATGTAGGCTGGGTCTTCAGAATATGGCACTGGTTTTATATGTGCCTTGTCAGAGGCACATCCGCTAACAACGACGCTAGCAAAGCATGCCGATCCTGAAAGAAAGGATCTTCTTGAGAGGTAAGTCATTCAGATACTACTTGTTTGTTTGGGGAAATAGCCAAGACCTTTCAGATCAACCAAATAATGCTTTTTCTCTCCATACGTAAAAGTCGATCAAAGCGGTCAGATGAAACGCTCGACAAATGATCGTCCAAAGCTCGTACTTGGGTTTCTGTCTTCTTGGGCTAATGCAGCTCTCATTTGTAAAGGCACGCGCCGGATGCAGCCACGTGCCTGACCAGAGTTTTCGGCTATTGGGTACTCACAAAACGACCACTCTTGTGCCTAAAGGCACGCGTTCATAGAGATCTTCAACATGAGCATTGATCATCCGAACGCAGCCGTTAGAGACGGATCGACCGATAGAGGAAGGTTCGGTGGTTCCATGGATCCGGTACATGGTGTCCCGACCGTTTCGATAAAGGTAAAGCGCTCTTGATCCAAGAGGGTTATTCGGTCCACCAGGGACACCATTTGCGTATTTCCGATATTTGCCGGGGTTACGACGTATCATGTTTGCGGTGGGACGCCAGCTTGGCCACTCCGCCTTGCGTTTTATTACCGCCTCCCCTTTCAGCGACAATCCCGCTTTGCCGACACCAATTCCATAGCGGCGCGCCCTGCCGAAACTCTGAACGAGGTAGAGGAAATGATTTTTCGTATCGACAACTATCGTCCCAGGAGGATAGGAAAAGTATCGTACGGATTGCGGTTCGAATTTGGGGTCGATCTTGAACTGTTTCTTGTCATGTGCATAAGCAGGCATGACAAAGGCTCCAACTGCTCCGACGGAGCCAATGAGTAAATTACGACGAGTAATCATCGCTTTTCTCCAAAAAATTACTAGCGATCGCAGGAAGCTTTGCAGCGATAAAGCTGTCACGTGTCAGTAAATTCTTGGAGGCCTGTCTTCTGGCTTTGGATCTTTGGAAAAAAGGCCAAGCAATACAGTATCTTCCAAAACCAATTCCGCCTTCAAAAATCTCGGTTCCAACGAACCCGCAATTGACACGCAATCGACTCCACACTTGGCTGGTTTTTGAGATTTTGCTTGGTTGCTTGTTCGATTGCAGCACCTGAGGTTATGCGACGTGAGTGTTTCGGACACGATCGAGGCGTTTTGAACTGCTTTTTGGTCTGGAAGCACCGGCTCCCCGGCTGTCTGGGCAGCACCAATTGCGGCGGCGGAATGAAGCCCCGTATAAAACACAATCAGTATGGTTAAGACCCACTTACGCATTCGCAATACGTACAGATAAATTCTCAAGAAATCCATAACTGCGAAAACGGAAAATGAAATTTGAAACGCCAGCACTTTGACAAAGCTGTGAAATTGAAAAAAATCGCCTGCGTCACTTGAAGCTCTAGTTACTAGAGAGGCTATCTTGCAGAGAGAAAGTGCAAGAGGCCGCAAATGACTATACACCCCGACAGTTCAAAACTAATAGTCCGTTTCAGAGTCGAAGGCATGGATTGTGCCTCATGCGCTTCAAAGATCGACACCGCTTTACGCCGCTTGCCGGGGATTGAGGAGGTGGCAGTATCCGTGCCCGGAGCCAGTTTGTCGATCAGCCATGACGGTACGGTTTCCAAAAACCAGGTCATGCAGCGGGTAAGGCACCTCGGTTTTGGCATCGCGCCGGCCGAACCCATGTCGCAAAACCATGCGAGCCATGTTGCGGATCAACCATGGTGGAGGACACGCAAGGCTCTGTTGACGATTTCGTGCGGCATGGCACTCATCAGTGCTTTTTTGATTGGCCAACTAATTCCGGAAGCGGCGTATTGGGCGTTCTTGATTGCTATGCTAGTCGGTCTCGTTCCGGTGGCGCGCCGTGCGTTTGTGGCCGCCACATTGGGCAGCCCGTTTTCAATAGAAACGCTGATGACTGTCGCGGCGGTTGGTGCGGTGCTGATAGGGGCAACCGAAGAAGCTGCTGTTGTAGTCTTTCTCTTTCTGGTTGGTGAAATGTTGGAGGGTGTTGCTGCTGAGCGTGCGCGGGCCAGTATTGCGGGCCTCGCCGATTTGATTCCAAAGACTGCCTATCTGGAACAAGGAAATACCATCTCGGAAGTGCCCGCAGATAGGCTTTCTGTTGGCGACGTCATCGTTGTGAGGCCGGGTGATCGTATTGCCGCAGATGGGGAAATCACTGAAGGTTCGTCCGAGATAAACGAAGCACCTGTGACCGGCGAGAGTGTCCCCAGACGTAAGTCACAGGGGGACACAGTATATGCAGGAACCATTAGTCTAGACGGAGTTTTGCGCATCAGAGTGACTGCTGCCGCCGACGATAATACGATCGCCCGCGTGGTCCGTCTGGTCGAAGAGGCACAATCTAGTAAGGCACCGACCGAGCGGTTCATTGACCGGTTCTCACGCTACTATACGCCAGGGGTTCTTGTGTTGGGAGCTCTTATTGCGACGGTGCCGCCAGTCTTTGCTGGCGCTGACTGGAGCGAATGGATCTACAAGGGACTTGCCATTCTCTTGATTGGCTGCCCTTGCGCCCTGGTTATTTCCACACCGGCGGCAGTTGCCGCCGGTCTGGCGAGCGGGGCTCGGCGCGGCCTCCTAATGAAGGGGGGCGCCGTGCTTGAGGGTTTTTCAGCGATAACGGCGGTGGCTTTCGACAAAACCGGAACTCTCACAGAAGGACGGCCGGTGGTTACCGATATCAGGTCATTTGGGAGCAGCGATCAGCGGTTGCTGAGCCTTGCGGCAGCATTGGAGCAGGGATCGAACCATCCACTTGCTCTCGCAGTTTTGCAAAAGGCTGCCTCGGAGAATGCACCCATTCCGCCTGCATCCGAAGCACGCGCGGTCACCGGGAAAGGCGTCGAAGGGCGGGTTGGCGGTGTGCCGGTTTTTCTTGGATCCGCGACCGCTGCTCGCGACCGGGTCAGCATGACTGAAAATCAGATTGCGGTTGTAGATGCGTTCAATGCCGAGGGCAAAACTGTTTCTGTGCTGCTTGTAGACAACAAGGTTTCCGCTCTTTTCGCCATGCGTGACGAACCAAGGACAGATGCGATAGACGGTCTCGCTTCCTTAAAGACGAAGGGAATCCGCACGCTGATGCTGACGGGCGATAACACCCGAACTGCCACGGCGATTGCAGACACGCTTGGCATCGAGCCGCGTGCGGACCTTCTACCGCAAGACAAGCAACGGGTCGTGAATGAACTACGCGCGGACGGCCTGAAAGTTGCCAAGGTGGGAGACGGCATCAACGACGCGCCGGCTCTGGCCGCCGCGGATATCGGCATCGCCATGGGAGGGGGCACGGATGTGGCACTTGAAACTGCCGACGCTGCCATATTGCATGGGCGGGTGATGGACGTTGCCAAGATGATAAACCTGTCTCATGCGGTGATGAGGAACATTAAACTGAACGTGGGGATGGCTCTGGGCCTGAAAACTTTGTTTTTGGTGACGACCGTTTTGGGTGTAACCGGTCTTTGGCCAGCAATCCTTGCCGACACAGGCGCAACAGTACTCGTCACCGCAAATGCTATGCGGCTCCTGGCATGGAAAGGGGAAACCTGAATTCAAGCGGGTTGGGGCTGGATGCGCAGCGTTTTCAACAAGTGAAACAGCTCTAATCGACATTACCGAGACTAAATGAACGCCTTCCAGGATTTCAGACCAAACAAAACCGCCGAAGAAAACTTTGCGACAAAACTGTATCTTTGGCCACCGTCAGGTGCTTGGTGCACTTTGACGACCCAGTATGGTTAAGCATTCGTAGCCAATATTGATCGGGATATTTCAGCACCATTCGTTCACTTGGAATTTAGAGCCGGTCCGCCAAACTGGGTTTGCAGGTCTTCCCGGTTAGAACAATGATGTACCAATCACGTTTTCTGTGGCCGAAAGAGGTTTAACTGCCCGCGAGATGATTAGTTCAGGCAATGATCACGAAAGTCTATCAAATCAGCGAATTTTGCTGATCGATACCGTTCGCGGTGTTGCTATTTTTGGCGTTGTGCTTTTTCACTTTGTTTGGGATCTCGAGTTTTCAGGTTTAATCGACGGAATCGCGTTCCATCCTGTTTGGCTTGCATTCGGCCGCCTGCTCGCCGGAACTTTCATGTTTCTGGTTGGCGTGAGCCTTGTCCTTGCGCACGGTAAAGGACTCAAACTAAATAGATTTGTAACACGTGTGGCGATGATCGGTGCAGCTGCGATTTCGATTTCATTCGTCACGTGGATCGCATTTCCGCAGACCTACATTTTTTTCGGCATCTTGCACGCGATTGCGGTTTCTTCTCTTTTGGGTGTTCTGTTTCTAAATTTGCCCGCCCTGGTCTCACTAATCTCGGGAGCTGGCTTACTCATCCTGCCGCAGTTCTTAAAATTGGAACTGTTCAACACCCGGTGGCTCGCATGGATTGGCGTGTCTAGTTCCCCCCCACCCAGCAACGATTTCGTTCCAATTCTGCCATGGGCCGGATTGACCTTGATCGGCGTTTTTCTAGCCAAGATTTTTTACAAAAAGAGCGGCGATTCACGCTCATTTCCCGATCTGCACAATACCAAACTGACCAGGATCCTATCCTGGATGGGGCGCAACAGTTTATTGATATACTTGGTTCACCAGCCATTGCTCCTCGTTATCATTCTGCCCGTCGCGCGAATGCTTCGCTAAGGCAGAGGCTCCAATTAAATTTCACAACACCAAAAAAATTCATTGCTGAGACAACAAAGGTTTGTATGGGTCGGACAGCGCTGCTTTTGGTCTGCTAACCGGTACGGCGCTACTCGATGTTTTCCTCGCGAGGAATTCAGCTCCCCTTTCCAAAAGAACATTTCGAAACCTAGAGTGCATTCCACCGTCGGCGTAAGAACTTACGATATTGCCGCCCCCTTCCCGAAGTTGTTCAACTGAGCTTAGGTCAGCAGCAATCTTTTCTGAAACTCTTTGCGGTGGTTGTTCCAACTGCGGGCACTGTCCAAGTGGGCCGTAGTCAGCTCCTGGGTCCTTCGCTGCTCCAAAACGATATCTTCCTTCGCAAAATCGGAATTCTGGCGGACGCCGCAGGACTTCGAACGTGGTGGAAGCTTCTTTGAGGTCCAGCCAGAAACTGAGGTTTGGATTGTCGTAGTGCCTCGCAAGATTTTCAGGTGTCATGCGAAAAGGGAGTGATTGCACCTGCACGGAAGGTTGCCCGGCGCGCAATGCGTCCCGAACTAGAGCATACACTTCGGTGATTTGCTCGTCTGTGATTGCGAAGCACCCGGAAGACGAGCAGGCTCCGTGGACCATGAGCGCAGTTCCAGAGTAACCCTTCGCGCGCTCGAGTTTGTTCGGATACCCCAAATCAAATGAAAGGAAATACTTGGAGTTGGGGTTTAGCCTCCCGAGCGTGACTTCATATATGCCTTCAGGTGCCTGGCGATCACCTTCTGCTCGTTTGGGACCCAGATCGCCGGACCAACGACACATCTCGTATGTTTTTAGGAGGACATAATCGCCGGCGCGTCTTTTTTTCCAAACCTCAAGCTCACTTTCCTGTTTAAAAATTCGGATAAAAACGGGATCCGATCCCTTGACCCCTTTGTTGCGCATCAACGCCGTGACCTTGTATGGAATTGCAATTTCTCCGCGTGATTCCATTTCGAGTGACGAACCTACACATCCCGCGAGCAGAAGCGTGAAAATTGTCATGCTCACACTCAGCACCCTACGGGCGATTTGTGCCTGTTTAAACATCTCCAAATGCATAACTACCTGACACTTCGTTAGGAGACTCACATCTCGGGAGAGCTGTGTTCATTATTCGATTTCCGCGCTGTACGAATTCGTCGAGAGCTTTTGGCTCTCTCGCAACTCAGAAAGAACAGAGCTGTTACATATACAAGCACAGTAGCTGCACATTTAATTATCGGGAAAAGTGGTTATTATTTGTTTTTGACACTAGGGGGTTCGTAATCCCTTTTGCGCACTCGTCAAATTATTGCGATAGACAAGCCACACCAAACTGCGAATACCCCTAGCGCGACAACGCTAAGCCAGCCCCAGTTACGTTCTACAGTCTCTACTATCGCAACACCAAACACATATCCAAACGCAACTAGCAACATGGTCCACAAGGCAGCAGATCCTGCGTTGAAAACAGTGAAACGCAACCAGGACATATTGCTTAACCCGACCGGAAATGCGCCGATCGTTCGCATACCTTTTGGATATCGGTACAAAAAAATGTATTTGGCTCCGTGCCTCGCAAGCAAGCCTTCAGCTCGTTTGACAATCACACCTAATCTTGGCAGCCGGCTTGTCAAATAGTCACCATATCGCCGCGCAAGATAAAACCGTGCTTCATCTCCTAAGTATCCGCCAAGAAAGGATGCCGCAGATACTGCAAATATCGAAAGATCACCAGTGCTGGCAAAGATAGCAGCAAACAGCGGCAGAGCCCCACTTTTCATCGCACAATAGAAAAAAAGTATCCCGTATACCAAGTACGAATTTAATCTGATCCATTCTTCAAGCGCGTCCATCGACAATACCCAGCCAACATATCGGTACTGTACCTACGACGTTGGAACTGTGTTGGATTGTTTTTCCAAGGTAGCAGTGAGAGGCTTTCTGCGAGGGCCGTCTTTTTCGGCCGTAAGGCCATTCTCAAAAAGGTTGAATTGTCACGAGCGGGATCAGGCCGCCTGTAGTTGTTGGACGTATGCTGTGGAACCTCGGTTGGTCGCGGCGATCCAATCAATGGGTTGCTCTGCCTCCAAAAAACTTTCCGAAATATTCACCTGAATTGCCTTCTGGATTTCTTTTTAAACTCTCGATTGTCAGGGGGCACGCCAAATCCTCCTTTATTTAATTCAAGGACCATCAACGGAAGAAATGTAAGCATATCAGTCGGTTGCAGGAAAAAGATAAAATTTTAGACAAGTCTAATTAGATTTATAGTAAAAAGCAATTCAAATATTTGTATATATTTCTTTTTATTTGATTTAATACTTACCGCGAAGCTTTTATTCAAATAAAATTCAAGATGACATCGTGAGGCCAGCCTTAAGGGAGGGCTTTGGGATGAAAAGACTACAAAATATACTTCTGCCAACAACTTTTCTGGCATTGTTGGTAACTTCTTCCGCGTCTGCGTCAGCCGATACCGGGCGCTTTATGGACATGAACCAAGACGTAAAAGCACCCATCGGATACGTACAGTTTTGCCAAGACAACATTGGTGCTTGTTCAAATGAACGCTATGAGCCGGTCGTCGTAAAATTGACGGAAGAAAGATGGCAGGAATTGCTCGCGATTAACACGGATGTAAATCGTCGTGTTCGGCCAATGACCGATGACGATCTCTATGGCAAACCAGAGTATTGGACCTACCCAGACGGCGGATATGGAGATTGTGAGGAATATGTCCTTGAAAAGCAACGAGAGCTTCTAAATGCGGGATGGCCGCGCAGCACTCTGCTAATCACCGTCGCAAAGGACCTCCAGAATGGTGGTCATGCTGTGCTGACAGTCCGCACAGACTACGGAGACATGATATTGGACAACCAAGCTGAAACAGTTCTGCCTTGGTATTCGACGCCGTACCGATACATTAAACGTCAATCTCCGTATTCCGCCGCGCTTTGGACCGGGATTGACGACGCCCGCGTGACCACTGTTGCCAGCGTACCAAGGAAGTAACGGTTTACTCTAGACGTCCAGGAGCCTTCCTTTGGGACTGCGGTCTTAGTTGATGCGCAGAACAGTGAGGAATGAGCCCGCTGATTAGGCTTCGGAATTAATTGCGTTCTTAAGGCCGCAGCTTCTTTGGACATCATGATAAGTTCGAAAAGCTGCACATCTAATCAGGAGAAGCGTTTCTGCAAAGCGGTGTTCACGGCTTCTGATAGCAGCACGAGAACAATGATCGCCAGCGTCACTGTCGCGGCCTTGTCGTACTGAAACGAGCGGACGTAGGTCTGAACATAAAGGCCGATGCCGCCCGCGCCGACGATGCCGAGAATCAGGCTCTCGCGCAAATTCAGTTCGAACCGGAAGACGGTATCGCGCAGGACCACCGGCGCCATTTGCGGCCAGATCCCCCAGCGCAATTGCTGCAATCTGTTGGCGCCCGCGCTTTCCAGTGCCTTCACGGGCTCAGGCGAGACGGTATCGATCGCCTCGGCGTAGAATTTCGCCAGCATACCCGTCGCGTGAAATGTCACTGCCAGGATACCGGGCAACGGTCCAAGGCCGACTGCACCGACCATCAGCATGGCAACCAGGATCAGCGGAATTGCCCGCACGATCGCAAGCAGCGATCGGACGGGCCGCCAGATTGCCGGCGGAACCAGTGTTTCCGCTGCCAAAATGCCAAGAACGACGGAAAACAGGACGGCGAAGAAGGTTCCAAGGATGGCAATGCGCAGGGTCTCCGCCAGACCTTGCAGAACTTCCGGCCAAATGGACATGTCTGGCGGCAGCATCCGGCCGAAAAATTCGCCCAGGCGCGCCATTGCGCCGGGGAGCTTTTCCAATCCCATATCGGCGCTTCCCAGTGACCACAAGATGGCAGCGGCCAGCACAAGCCAGGTCACGGCGCGTGACATTAGCTCACCACTCGCAGTTCGGCGCTCGGAGACGCGCCATGATAAAGCTCCGAAATATCGGAAGCGCTTACCTGCCCCGAGGGCCGGTCGAAGAGCAGTTTGCCGTCGCGCAGGCCGATGATGCGATCGGCGAAACGCTGTGACAACTCCGGCTGATGCGAGCTGAAAACGACGGTGATGCCGCGTTTGCGGGCGGCGGCGGTAATCAGGCCGAGAATTTTCTCGGCATTGGCCGGATCGAGATTGCTGACCGGTTCGTCTGCCAGGATCAGTTTCGGTTCCTGGGCCAGGCACCGTGCGATGGCGGTGCGTTGCCGTTGTCCGCCGGAGAGTTTGTCCGCGCGGCGCGCGGCCAGATCGGTCAATCCGGTATCCTCTAGAACACCGGAGACGACAAGGTGATCGCGTTCACCGAAGCGACTCCAGAGCGATTGCCAGGTCCGCATCCGGCCAAGCCTTCCGTTCATCACGTTCTGGTAAACGCTCAACCGGTCAACCAGCGCGAATTCCTGGAAAATGAACCCGACGTCCGATCTTGCGTCTCTGGGCGGACGCGCTGTCGCGGAGTAAGTTGTCTCCAGAACTTCTGCCGTACCGCGCCAGTTCCGCAACCGCCCGTCAAGAAGTGCCAGCAGAGTTGACTTTCCCGCCCCTGACGGCCCCAGAAACGCAACGCTTTCTCCTGCCTTCAGAGTCAGGGAGACATTCGACAAGGCAGGATGTTCGTCGAACTGATGCGTGACATCGCAAAGGGCAGCGGCAACGCTCATTTCAGGAAACCATAACGCCGAGCGGTTTCGCGAACGCCTTCATAGACCTCCGGGTCAGCGGTAACATAGCCGTCCGGGCCGTAGAGATAGGCCAGCAGATAGCGGTTTTCCGGATCGTTCAGGCTAAGCATCACGTTAACGAACCTTGTCTGCAATCCGGCATCGAGACCGGGGCGTGCAATGACCGCATGACTCGGGATCTGTTCCGATTCCGCCAGAACCCTGACTTCTGCCTGCTGGTCCGGCGTTAAAAAGAGATCCGCATATTGGCTCGCTCCGGCGGCATCGACCAGTCCGTTAGCCATGGCCTGCATCGCCTGCTGGTATCCGCCTGCGAAGAATTTCCGGCCGAAAAAGCTGTCGGCGTCATCAGTTCCGGAGATCAGGCCTTCGCGGACAAACAGATCCAGTGGATAAATATAACCGGATTCCGATACAGGGTCTGCGAAGGCAATGTCACGCCCCTTGAGATCGGCAAGGGTTTCAATGCCGCTGTCCTTGCGGACGAAGACCCGTCCGGAGTAGCTGGGCTGACCCCGATAGACTTCCGACAAAAGCGGTACGGCTCCGAGCTGATCTTCCGCGAGAACAAATGGTAGGGCGCCCATGAAGGAAATGTCGGCATCGCCGTTTCGAAGCGCTTCGACTGCGGCTGCATGGTCAAAAGTGACGAAACCGATGACGGGGACACCCATGTGCTCCGACAGCCAGCCGGTGATGACTTTGATATCTCCCAGAAGCTTTTCCGGGTTCTCCTGCGGAATGAAGGCCAAGGTCAGGCCCTCCTCGGCAGCGAGAGCCGGCAGGACGAAGCTGGCGGAGGCAGCGGCCAGGAACGTGCGGCGGTTCAGCATCAAAACATCCTCTCGTCAATTGCGGCCTGCATGGTATTGAACTTTTGCCATTGCTGTTCCGCCTCGCCCCAGTCTCCTTCAGCGCTGGCATCGCCCACGGCCCTCAGGATAGCGCTGAGTTCATAGATTTCGGGTTTTGCCGCCTGATTGGTCATCACGCTGGCGTCGGCTGCAAGATCCGGCGCAACCGTGTCGATGAGCAACGCGATATTCTGGGCATCACGGGCGGGCAGAAGTGTGTCCAGGGTCGACGCGAAGGTGGTCAGCTCTTCCCAGGACAGGCGGAAGACACTGTCACGGCCTTCAAAGCGCTGATAGGGCTCTTCGCCATCGCCGATGGCTTCCAGATACGCCGTCAGGTCTGCTCGTTGCTCTTCGTCCAACCCAAGATTCCTGGTGTCGTTGAACCAATCCACAACGCTGGCCAGCGTCGGCAGCGAACCGTCATGCATATAGGGGGCGGTGAAGTTAATGTTGCGCAGCGTTGGCGTTTCGAAGGCTGTGGCCGTGCCTCCGGGGAAAGGCCGCTCTGAGCTCCCGATATCGTGTGTCAGTCCATCCGTGAAGTTCTGATCCGGCGTGTGGCAGGACGCGCAGGACTTGCCGTTCAGTCCTGGAAAATCAGTATTGAAGATGGCTTCACCCTGCTTTGCCGCGTCGGAGGCCTTGTCGGTCAGCCGGCCTGCCCGGTCGATTTTCGGGTTCGGCAGCCAGTCGAACTCACGGACATAGGCGACTAGCGCATCAAGCTGGAACGGGGTCGGCTCCTTGCCGGCAAATTCGGTAACGATCACGTTGCGGATGAAGCGGCGCAGACTGGGTTCGCGTCCGTCACGGCCATAAGGCGCGGTGAACCGTATACCGCGCATCGACGGCGTATCGAGGTGATCGTCCTTCCGGTCATTGAACATCGGATTGAAGAAAGCACCGTCGACATCCATCCCCCCGGGGCGATAGCTGAGGCCCGGAATGAAGAACTCCCTGTTGATGTCAGATCTGTTATGGCAGGTGGAACAGGCAATCCCAAGTTCCTGCGCCGGACCGCCGAAGATCTCAGGACTGTCAAACAGCATGTCGCCATAAGCGACAAGCGGCAGGTTGGCTTCGTCTTCACCGGCTTCCTCGAATTGAAGAATAAGGCGCGGCAGCTCGCTTTGATCGGCGATGTTTGATCCCGGAGGCAATGTTGCGGGCAGTTTCACTTCCGGTCCAGAAAGGAAAACCGTTTCCGGAACAGGAGCCAGCTTGTCACGAGTTGCAAATTCTGCCGGCAAGTAGTTGGTACGAATGTAATCGGAAACATCTTTGCGGGCGTTTGCGAATTCTGCCTTGTTGCTTTCCTGTCCGCCTTGGCCCAGAACGCCGCCACTGCCCAGGGACGAGTTTAGGATGAGCCATGCCCTGCCAAGCTGGCGAGCGGCAGGCTCATCGGCGGCGCGAATAGCATCTTCAAAGGCGCGGTAAAGCGTTTCGGCCTTGGCCAACTCAGTGGCTGCTTCTGGAGTTCCGAGCCTGGCATCCGCATTTTCCAGGTGACGCAGTATCCCCTGAGCAACGATGACCGTTGCCGCTTCAAACAGCGCCTGCCTGTCCTGCACTTGAAGAGCACTGTTAAGAGCAGCGGCTTCCTCGTCACTTGCTCTGGAAACCGCGGCATACGGCAGTGAGCTGCCTGGAACGGCGCGGTTCCAGCTGGCTTCAATTTTCTCCCAGGGGACTGGGGAAAGGTTTCCCAGAAACAAGGTGTGCCGATAAGCGGCTGCACGTGGAGCCCAGGGGGCTTCTTTGATTGCGGTGGCTTGCGCGGTTAGCGGAACAAGGCAGATCGCTGCGCTGGCAAGGAGAGTTTTCATAGCTGCGCCTATTATATTTAGACTAGGCTAAATTTCTTAGGATGATCTAACGCATTGTCAAGTGACTAATTTCACGGCATACACAATCACCATGAAAACAAAGAGGATGTGTTCCGTTCATGACCGGTCCTTCACCCAAGGTGTCCGATAGAAGTGTCGATGAACAGGCCAGCGGGTTCGAGGCTGTGCGCACCGCGCACCAGAGTGAAATGGTCGAGGACTATGTGGAACTCATCGCGGAACTGATCCACCTGAACGGGTCTGCGCGTCCGGTAGAAATTGCCGAACGGCTTGGCGTTGCGCAGCCGACGGTATCGAAAAATCTTGCTAGGCTGAAGCGAGAAGGTCTTATCCTTAAGGAGCGCTACCGCGATATACGTTTGACTGAGGCGGGCCGCCAACTGGCGGAAGCCTGCCGCAAGAGGCACAGGATTGTCGTCGATTTCCTGGTTACACTAGGAATTTCCGCAGAAGTGGCCGAGCAAGACGCGGAGGGTATCGAGCATCATGTCAGCGAAGAGACGCTGAAAGTGTTTCAAGATTTCGTGAAAAGAAACGCGCCCGGCACCGACTGAGCACGGCTCGAGTTGGTGGTAACATTTCGTCAAATCAATCTTCTAAACCCAGCAAAGAGCATATTGAGTAGAATGGGACCAACCTGTGCACTCAACGCGAAGCCACAAAACTAATTGGAACCCCGCGGTGGGTCGTGCAGCGACTTACCCTTGATCGGCCAGAAACTCTAATCGCAAGTTGTACAGCTGACGACGCAAGATCAGCTCCAACGCAGAAGGCCAGCGCGAGCAATCGACGTTCGAATGAACCGGATTGAGACATCCAACAACAGGTTGACGGTTAACCCAGAAAGTCCGCTTGAACACATCTCCGGTTTGTTGGAGCGGGCGGCATTTTGACACCTGTGAAACACCTCGGACACCTTCTAGATGCATAGGATCAATCCTCGAAGTTCGATCAAAATACCGGCGATGAAGAACAAAGTACCTATTGAAAACAGCCCAAAGCCGATTCTAAAGAAGCTGACCGACTCCTGTGTTTCACATCCGATGATTTCGATCGGGTTGTATGTCTGTGCCGTGTCGCTGTTTTTCTTTATCTTTCCCGGTGCCGATATTTGGTCGAGCGGATTGTTTTATTCAGAAGTTTTCGGTTTCTGGGCGAAGAACATGGCGTTTCTCAGAGACGTAAGGTATCTCGGCATATTTCTAGTTCAGGTGGTTGCGACTACTTGTGTTGCTGTGTTCGTTCTGAAGTTGCTTATCCCCGATCGTCCACCGCTCATGCCACTCCGCCAACCCTTGTTTCTGCTGTCGACTCTGGTTCTTGGCCCCGGCGTGCTCGTAAATTTGATCTTGAAGGACAATTGGGGTCGCCCGAGACCGCAACATGTGGCTGAGTTCGGCGGAGACCTACCCTATCAAACTGTCTGGAAAGTCACTGACTATTGTGACCGAAACTGTTCTTTCGTCTCTGGAGAAGCGTCTTCCGCCATTTGGTTGACTTCAGTCGCCTTTCTAGTTCCCGCTACGTGGCGCAAAGCGACGCTGCTATTCGTGTTGCCGCTTTGCTTCATCCTGTCATTAAACCGAATCGCATTCGGCGGTCACTTCCTTTCTGACACATTAATTTCCTGGGGCGTAACGCTGCTGCTCAGTTTCGCAGTCTTTCATCTGCTCTTTCAAAGAACGCGGCCAATTGTGAGTGATCGTTCGTTGGACGAATGGATGACCGCTCTTGGAAGATTTATGCAACTGAGTTTTCAAAGACTAAGGCGACGGTAAGCAAAATTTTATTGAATTACCTTTCGTTTCCCAGAGTTTGATCTTATGGGCGCTGATTTCGTGCCGGAGGAGATTTGCAGCCAAAGACTTCCGATATCATGCACTGCGGCACACGACGCGTCAGAAATGTATTTTGAGTCTAGCTAACAAGCACTCAGTAAACGTGTTGCAGTACTGTTGGCGTTACCGGCGGCACGGATCCTAATGGTAACGCACACTTGCGGTGGCCTTAGTGCAATTAAAAGGATCGAAAAACCTCTAAGATAGACCTCTTTGTAGTTCAACATCAGATTGCTTGATTGAACGCTTCCTCATTGTAGTCATGTTGCAAAATTCGAGGCCTACGGGCGTCACGTAATAAGTTGTCGATTGCACTGCGTTCGGACTCAAATCTTTCGCGCATTTCTCTATCGAGCACGCGTCCTTCTGGAAGTCTGGCTCGCATTGGATCCAAAGGTTGGCCATTAGCTAGCATCTCGAAGTGAAGGTGAGGTCCTGTTGAAAGTCCAGTCGAGCCAACATAACCTATGATTTGTCCCTGTTTGACGCGAACACCTTCCTTTATGCCTTTGGCAAATCCGGTCTGATGATTGTAGGTGGTCGTGTACCCATTGGTGTGTCGAAGTTCAGTTCGCTTCCCATAGCCGGAACTCCAACCTGCCTTTATCACGGTACCATCTCCAGCAGCCATGATCGGTGTCCCGCGCGGAGCAGACCAGTCCACTCCCTTATGCATTCTTGAATATTTGTAGACGGGATGCCGACGCATGCCGAAGCCGGATCGGAACTTGCCACCATCAATCGGTTTCCTGAGCAGGAACTTTTTTGCGCTTTGGCCGAACGCATCATAAAAGTCAGTAGCTCCATCGTCAGGCGTCCGGAAACGGTAAAATTCCAGCGTTGTCTTGCCATTGCTCAGCGCAGCAAAGTGGATCTTAGATCCGAAGTTACGGTCATCTCTGGAGTATAGCAGCTCTATGGTAGCACCAGGCCTAATGGAGGCCTTGAAATCGATGCTAAAGGACAACATGCGAACAAGTTCATTTACAACGTTTTTTGGTATGTCTTGCTCAAGTGCAGTTTGATAAAGACTATCGTATAGCGCTGGCGTTGGCCCGCTGTGGGAGACACGATCCGCGTCAGCAAAGGCTGCTGCTGGAAAGGTGCTAGGCGGCCGGGCTTTGATGTAATCGCCGCCGTCTGATTGGGCAACGGTCGCTTCGTGTTTCGTATCGCTATACAGACTGATACGCACGGGCAGCTTTCGCTCCGGATCGTCCTGTGAGGGCGCGTACGCTATTCGGAGTCGTTGTCCGTCTTCAAGTTTGGAGATTCCATACAATCGCTGAAACGCAAGTGTGATCGATGCAGCTTCTACTTCTGGAACCTGCTGATTTAGGAGGGTCCCCGTAAGGTTTTGCCCCTGAGCCACTGGCACAATGCTTTCATCCATTCCGGCTAACCGAATATCGTCATCGCGTTTTGACACGAAAGAAACGTTTTCCGGCGTTATCCGAACCGCATAGCGCTCCAAATCTGGCTGAAGCGCCAAATTGAAGTCGAAACGCCCAGGATCAATCACTGCTTCATAATCCATGTTAGTTGCATCCACCGAACGGGTCCGGATAAATTTGCGAACTTTCAATTCAATTTCCGATTCTGACAACGTCTTGTCCAAATCGAAATCCGTGTTCGATGATGGAAATGGTGTAAGGCTTATACTGACATCATTGGCCAATTTCACACCGTACAGCGAGTCGGCAAGAAGAGAAGTTGCAACTCCCTCGGTTGCCCCTGTCGCTTCTTTCTCCGCACTCCTAGAAAATATGTTCAGCGTACTGAAGGCCGGAATTTGAGATGCAAGCGACGGGTCTTTCTTGGTAGCAAGCGTAGCGCTGATGAAAATATGTGGTTGAGCGCGAATGTTGTCTCTGTCGCCCTCACGGGAGACAATATTCACATCTATTAATTGCTTGCTGGAATATTCAGTCGCCGATCGCAGAAACCTGTCTTCTTTGCTGTAACCGTTGTTCGAGATCGACAACTCATTCAATAAAGCACTCGAGGATTTCGCCCTTTCAACTTCGTATTGGCCATCAAAGGCAGCGAATAGCGCGCCGCCCATCAAGAACAGGGATGTGACGCCAGTGAGTGCTGAACCAGCGAACCAGCGCAGTGAAACCCCTCGTCGGTCCGACATGCCATACACCCCTTCGTAACCAAGCAGCGGCGGTTCTTGACCGAGCTCGATTTTTGAGGACTGGGGGTTTTGGGTAGCGTCAAAGTGCATTGCTATCTTTCGGAAGTTAAGCAACCAATTTGTGGATCGAATTCGTTCGTGCAGCGCGGTGTCATTTGATTGCCATCACCATTCGAACATATCCCGTTTGTTGTTGGTTACATCCGCGAAGAGGCTACCTCTTCGTTCACCAAAGCTCGCAGTTCTGCCTCGCCAAACGAACTAAGGTGACGGCCGTTAACGAAAAACGTGGGTGTCTGGGTTACGTCTAAAACTTCGGCATCGGCGCGGTCCTGATTAATACTCGCTGCTATAATGCATTCTGGGATCTGAGTTCGCGTAGCTTTTGGGTCGTTGCCGGCCTCTTTAGCTACATTGGTCGGGGCACAGAACACTAGCCAGTAAGCGCGCGCAGGCCCGTCGCGGTCCAGCAGAATGGGCAAACCTATAGCCGTTACCTGTTGCCAGGAATTCACGAGATTGCGATTGGGCCATAAGAAGTTCCTGAGTCGGGTTTCCAAACTGGTGAGTTGTTTACACCCTCTAGCCACTTTAGGTTCAAGCGATTTCGCAATTGTCGGAATGAAATTGTTAAACACAGTACGATCTAACTCGCATGACGAATAATGTATTGCTTTGTACGTTTTCGCTATGCTGTGCCACCGCTCCTGTCAAAGGTGACCGAATGAACCGTATTATCGTTTGCAGTACATGCAAATGCGACCCTTCGCCAGATCTTGATGCATTGCGTCGATCGTTGAACGAATCAGGAATGGCGATTGAGGTTACACAGATTGAATGCATGGGGGCCTGTGAACAACCGATTGCGGTGGCGTTTCAGGGGGTTGGTAGAGCGGCATACCTTTTTTCAGGCCTCATCTTTCCAGACGACATTGCTGACATCATCTCGACGGCCCGAAATTTTCTGGCAACGGACAAAGGCTGGATCGAAGACGCCCGACCATGTGGACGTCTCCGTTTCTGCCTCAGAGCGCGCATTCCGGCGCTATAAGCCTATTCCACGTTCACAGTCACCGTAGCCTTAAGCGGTTCCGTCTCGACAGCGAGCATGCGGTGATCGTTGGAATTGAGCGTAACCTCAACCGTCGCATCACCTTTTGGAAGAGTCGGCAGGTGGAGCCATGCACTGTAGTGCCGCGCGACCTTCACGCCATTTACATATACGTGGGCATGGCCCTCGCCCAACACATGATCCGAGCCTGCCCGCTCCGGAGCAAAGCTGAAATTTTCCGTCATGATATGAAGATTGTAGCCGCTAACCGGATCCTTCGAGACACTGATTTTCAAGGACGGTGCATCGGGACCGCCAGGTACAGAGGTAGTCCTGTTGTGGTTGTGGCCAGCGGTTTGGCCGGAATGATTAGTTTTGAGCTCCACTGATGCGGTCTGCATCTGGTGATCGCTGGCTGATGAGTGGTCATGACCGTCAAGAGCGACACCATTGCTTGCGGCAACAACAAAGCCGATGCCTCCGCCAAAGACCAGCCCGATGGCGAAGAGTGCGAGAGAGCGTTCCATGGGGTTTCAGGTTTCCTTAAAAAGAAACCGGGCAAAACGAGATGTTTCGCCCGGTCGGTTATGATTTAGATTCCGGATCAGGCCGCCTGCGTTGCGCCGACCCTCGCCCCCTCGCGCTGCCAGAAAAAACCTGCAAAACAACCAAGCAGAAGCCAGGCTGCCATTCCGACGCCAAAGGCACGGCTGGCAAACATTGCCCCGATCTCGGTCGGAACTGGGCCGGTGAAGGTGTCCGGCTCTGGCGCGCCGATCACGTGTGGTGCCAGCAGCAGCATTGCTGCTGCGCCCCAAGCCATCCAATTGCGGCCGAATGCGATCAGCCACAATCCGGCGCCTGCGGTAAGGACGGTCGCCCACCACCAGATCTGCCGGGCAAAAACATCCGCCGCCGCGACGCCGGGCACTTCGGGAGCTAGGCTGAATCCGGGCGCGAAGTGGAACGCGACGAACCCTGCAACACCCCAAAGCAGGCCGTTGCGACCCGTTATAACCGCACCGCGCATTTCGGCAATTGCCATGCCGGCGAGCAGAATGAAGGCATAACCGGTATAGGTGAGCATCGTGAAGATGACGCTCAGGCCATCGCGCAAAGGATCGATCCCGCCCAGCTCTTGTTGAGCGCTGACTGCCTCGGTTCCGAAATGGACCAATTCCCCCGATTCATAAAGCTCCGCATGGAGAAGGACTGGCTGAACAAAAATAAGCTGTAGCAGGGCCGCGATAAGCCCCGCCGCAGCACCAGCGAACAAGCCGCTGACCAAGAGGCGAGTCAGCATTTTAGTGACACGGGAATCCGGTCGCGTGGCGCACATCGTGTGCTGCGTCGTGCAAAGCGCTCGCCTGCACGTGACCCGTGATCGAAATAATCGCGACACCCAGTACCGCAGCAAAAGCAAGCGATACGATTTTCGTCGCGGAAACGGTGGTTTTTGCAGATTGTGTCGTCATTTTATCCTCTTTGCTGTCACACCCGACAGAAGGGTTTTCAGTGAATGTCTGGCAGGTCTCCTGGCTCGCGGGTCGTGGCGCTTTGCCGGGCCTTCCCCACAACATTCGTTGCAAGTGGCATGTCCGGTCAGCACTCTCCGCATACAGTCGCGGGGGCGGCTTCGGCTCCTGACGCCCTGCATGGGTCCGCCATATCCGAATTCCCTGTTCGTTTCCCAGCACTTTGTGCCGAATGGAAAACCAAACAGGTTTTATTATGGCGCATTTTTTTTGATCGCGAAAGCACAAATCCGACACGTAATTGATGCGTTCGCGATGACATTCAATGCCTGGGAACTTGCACACTGTCGGTGCCGAAGCTCGATTTCAAGCCGGTCGACAGGCGACGGGGAATAATGATGGATCAGACTGTTTTCTCTGTCGGGATATCGAAAAATTCCTGCCGTCCCTGGTCCTTGAAAAGCAACCGCCGGGCCATCTTTCACTCCATACTATGACTGCCGATGACCCATGTCTGTGTCCGAAAACGTCCGATTGCGTACAGGGGCAAAACACCCTGTCCACAAATTACCTTGACATCATTCTGGACAGCTAACTAATTTGAACAGCCTTTTCGGACAGGAATGACGCTATGTCACGCACCTTTGCCTATACCCGCGTGTCAACGACCGGACAGACGACGCAAAACCAGTTAGAAGAAATCCGGGCGGCGGGGTTCCAGGTCGACGACCGCCGGATTGTGACCGAGACTATTTCCGGCAGTGTGCCGATAACGCAGCGTCCGGAATTCGCTCGGCTGGTGGACCGTTTAGAGCCGGGCGACATTCTCATCGTGACGAAACTCGATCGCCTCGGCCGGGATGCGATAGACGTCAGTTCAACAGTAAAGGCATTGGCCGACGAAGGAGTACGGGTATACTGTCTTGCACTTGGCGGTGTCGACCTGGCGAGTTCCGCCGGCACGATGTCCATGAACGTGCTCAATGCCGTTGCCCAGTTCGAGCGGGATTTGCTCATCGAGCGAACGCAGTCAGGCCTAAGACGTGCCAAGTCCGAAGGGAAAGTTCTGGGTCGGCGGCCAAGCCTGACAGACAGCCAAAAGCAAGAGGTGCGGGTTGCGCTGAGTTCCGGCAAAAGCATTTCCGCCATAGCCCGTGCATTTGGTACCAGCCGTCAAACAATCATGCGGGTGCGTGACGAATTCCGTTGAGCAAGAAGCAGGATCGGATTTCCATTCTTCGAAACGAGGGCTATCAAGAATGCAAACTTTTGCGGCATATGTCGGCGCAGCCGTTTTTTGAAATAGCAGGATGTTTTGCATTTTGGGCTTGGCTGCGGCTCGACAAATCAATCTGGTGGATCGTTCCGGGTCTCGCCGTGCTGAGTCTATTTGCATATTTGCTCGCTTTGGTAGATAGCGCGGCCGCAGGTCGTGCATATGCGGCCTATGGGGGTATCTACATTGCGAGTTCTCTCATATGGCTCTGGCTGGTCGAGGGCGTCCACCCCGACCGCTGGGACCTCTTAGGGGCAACTATCTGTCTCGTCGGGGCTGCGATCATAGTTGCCGCGCCTCATTCTCGGGCCTAATCTTGTCGCTCTATTGGGATTGCCCCGCGGTTTCAATCCATAAAACAGCGCCGCCTGTAACAATGCCGATGCTGGTTTTGTTATGCGTACACCAAAAAGCATCTCCTGTGCTGACGGAGATGATGGACGACGTGTGCGTGAGACTGGCGGCGACGTCGAACATAGCCGCGTAGGACACAGGCACTTGGAGCGGGGCGGATGAGCTGATCAGCAATCCAAGGCGTCCAAAAGCTTGGTATAGAGTCTGAATTTTGATGCTTGAAATATCAATAATGATGCTTTAGATCGTTTATGTCATATTCGAGACTTACCCCATGATCACTAGCCAGCAAATGCGTGCAGCGCGCGCGCTTCTCGGCATCGACCAGAAAACCCTGGCCGAACTTGCCGATCTTTCTGTTCCGACGATCCAACGTATGGAGGCTAGCGCCGGCAATGTGCGCGGTGTGGTCGACAGCTTGACAAAGGTCATCGAGGCGCTGGAACTCGCCGGTGTCGAACTGATCGGCGAAGGCGCTCCAAGCACGGCAGGCGGGCGCGGTGTTCGCTTGAAATCTCCACTCCCGAAACCCTAACCCCCAGAACTCGCGACGGCGACCGCCGACGACATGCCGACGATCCCGCCGCAACCCATCCAAGGTGCGGCTCCAAATGAAAGAACAGACCAGACCGACCGGCGATACGCCAAGTTTTGCCGAACTCTACACACCAAAACTCGTGACTGTGCTGCGCGAGGGTTACGCGCTGCCACAATTGCGCTCTGACGCCATCGCCGGGTTGACTGTTGCCATCGTGGCTCTGCCACTTTCCATGGCCATCGCCATAGCCTCTGGCGCGACCCCGGCGCAAGGGCTCTACACCGCCATTGTCGGCGGCTTCCTCGTCTCTCTCCTTGGTGGATCACGGTTCCAGATCGGCGGGCCCGCAGGCGCATTTATCGTCCTTGTCGCGGCCACTGTTTCGCAGCACGGGATGGACGGACTGATCCTAGCGACTTTCCTTTCGGGCCTGATGCTGACCGCAGCAGGCTTTCTGCGTCTCGGCACATTCATCAAGTTCATTCCCTTTCCGGTGACAGTGGGCTTCACCGCCGGAATCGCGATCATCATCTTCGCCAGCCAGATCAAGGAACTCTTCGGCCTGTCGCTTGACCATGAGCCGGGTGAATTACTGGAAAAGCTCGTTGCCCTGTGGGAAGCGCGCGACAGCGTTACACCATCTGCGTTCCTCGTCTCGGCGGCGACAGTCGCGATCATCCTCGGGTTTCGCAGGTGGCGGCCGCATTGGCCGGGCATGCTGATCGCGGTCAGCGTCGCTGCCCTGGCGACGGCACTCCTGGACCTGCCAGTGCAGACCATCGGAACCAAGTTCGGCGGCATCCCCTCAATTCTGCCAGCCCCCAGTCTGCCGGAGTTGTCGATCGACAAGATCATGGCGGTTTTGCCCGCAGCAATCTCATTCACGCTTCTGGGCGCGATCGAGTCGCTCTTGTCCGCGGTCGTCGCCGATGGCATGACCGGGCGGCGGCACCGGTCGAACTGCGAGCTTGTGGCGCAAGGGGCTGCCAATATAGGCTCTTCCCTCTTTGGCGGTTTTTGCGTAACCGGCACCATTGCCCGCACCGCGACCAACGTTCGCTCGGGCGCGCATGGGCCGATTTCGGGCATGCTGCACGCGGTGTTCTTGCTGCTCTTCATGTTGATCGCCGCGCCGCTTGCCGCCTACATTCCTCTCGCAGCCCTTGCGGGCGTACTCGCCGTCGTCGCCTGGAATATGATTGAGAAGCCCGCGATTGCTATCCTTGTTCGATCGGGCTGGGGAGAAGCGACGGTGCTCGCCTCGACCTTCTTCCTGACTATTTTCCGTGACTTGACCGAAGCTATCGTCGTTGGCTTCGCGCTGGGTTCGGTCCTGTTCATTCAGAGGATGAGCAAGACCACTGCTGTCGCCACTCATACGCCCTTCGTGAGCCGCGACGAGGCGGATGACGCCCATCCACGTGGAAACTATGATGAAGAGGTTTTGGCCAATCCGGAGGTCGTGGTCTACCGCATCACAGGCGCGCTTTTCTTCGGCGCAACCGCTTCTATCGGCTCGGTTCTTGATCGTATCCAGGACAGCCACAAGGCACTGATTGTCGACTTCTCGTCGGTACCATTCCTTGATTCAACCGGAGCCAATATGATCGAGGGTCTTGCTCACAAGGCACACAATCGCGGCGTTGCGTTCTGGCTCACAGGCGCGAGCCGCGACATCCTGCGAGTTTTCGTCACCCACGGCCTGAAACGCCCTCTGGTACACTATTCCGCCAGCATCGATGACGCTCTCAAGTCCATCGCGGAACGCCCGGAAGAACGGCGGGGTGTCGCGTAATATCGGTTACGGCATTGGAAGGGGATACAGCTTCTACCTGCTGGAAGCTCAAAACTGCCCCCTATCACCCTGCACAGCAACTGAGAGCCGCAACATCCTTTTCGAAAGTCTGCGCAGCAAGCTTCAACCCTTCAACCGTTGTCAGGTATGGGAAGATCATCGCGCCGAGCTCTTCGTAAGTCATTCCCGCCTTGAGCGCCATCGCCGCGGTCTGGATACTGTCGGCACCTTCCGGAGCAAGTATATGTGCCCCGAGCAACCGCTTGGTGTTTCCGTCCGCGACAAGTTTGATGAGCCCGCGCGTGTCCCGGGCAGCGAGTGCCCGGGGTACGTGTTCGAGCGACAAGACTGAAGTGCGAACAGTGTGGCCGGCAGCCTTCGCGGCGGCCTCGGTGAGGCCGACGCTGGCAACTTGGGGATCGGAGAAGACGATTGCCGGCATGATAGAGTTGTCATAGGCAAGGCTATCGCCGTTCATCGCGTTTTTCGCGGCCAGTTTGGCACCGTAGGCTGCCATATAGACAAACTGATCACGTCCGGTTACATCGCCGGCGGCGTAGATGTTTTTCTGGCTGGTACGCATCCGGTCATCGACAAGGATCGCGCCACGCTGGTCGGTGGCGATTCCGGCCAGGTCCAACGCAAGATTTTGCGTGTTGGGCGTACGACCTGTCGCAAGCAGAAGGTCCTCCGCTTCCAGGATTCCGGTTCCATCTTCGGTTTCGACCCTCAGTGCAATGCGGCCGTCACGCATCAGAACTTCTGTGTAGCTCTTGATGGTTTGGACGACAATGCCTTCGTCTTCAAACGCCCGCGTCAGCGCATCACCGATTTCCGGTTCCGCCTCCGGCAGCAATCCTCGGCGGCTCACAATGGTGACGCGCGTACCCGCACGGGCAAAAACTTGCGCCAATTCGACACCGATGTATCCGCCTCCCATGACAATCAAAGATTCCGGGCGCTTCTGAACATCAAGAATTGATGTGCTGTCGTGAGGGCGTACCTGGGCCATTCCGGGAATGTCAGGCACCTGCGGCCGGGATCCCGTGGCAAGGAGGATCTTCTCAGCTTTGATGACCTCTCCTTCCAAGGTCAGCTGCCCGCCGGCAATGAAACGAGCCTCACCTTCCAGATAGGCGATGTTGTTGTGTTGGGGCAGGACGTCGATATATTTTGCAGCTCGCAGGTCATCGACCAGCGCCTGTTTCTGGCGGATTACGGCGGCCCAATCCGTGATCTGCGCCGTCGCCTCTATCCCGTCAAATCTTCGAGCGGCTTTTGGCGCGTGCATGATCTCCATAGCCCGGATCATCGCCTTCGACGGCACGCAACCGACATTGACGCAAGTTCCTCCTATGACGCCGTGACCGATCAGGGCAACCCGTGCACCTTCCTCGGCCGCCGTGATCGCGGCCGAGAACCCGGCTGAGCCCGCGCCGACCACAGCCAGGTGGTAGGATCCGTTCCTCTTCGAACAACAGTCAGACATTCCGGTTTCCTTCGTTGCGTTGGCGTCGTGCATTGCGAACAAGCGCATAGAGTGTGAGAAGTACAAAGGCGAGGAGAGCGGGCAACAGGACGTAGTCAAGAAGGCCAACGAAGGCTGACAGCCCAACGGCACCGAACAATACGACGAGAACCGGTGTGAAGCAGCAAAGCGCAGCGATCACTGTACCTATTACCCCTGTCGCCAGGAGCTTGTTGTTCATTCCATATTTTTCCTATTGTCTTCTCCGTAGCCTTCCCCGGCCGACAGTCGCGACCTTTGGCGCAGGAAATAATCGAGAAAACCTGCGATTGCGGCAGTCAGCACCGACAACACGACACCGGAACCGGACAAGTGGGCAATCTATCCGGTTGCCGCGGAACCGACGAACGCCAGACCGCCACCGCAGCAGACAATCATGACGGGAGCGGCAACCGCCGTCGCCAGCATCATTCCCAGGAGTTTGTCACTCACAGGTCAGCTTCCGGAGTTCGTTCCATCGTCCAGCAATACCGCCGTGTACCCGTATGCAGCAGGTTGTGCGACGATCTCCCCCAAATCCGTCACAGCATCGTCGAACGTGATTGTGTAGACACCGGACCGGCCATCTTCGTGTTCTTGGAAATTCAATATCGCGACGCTCTCGGATTTCTGCAGCGCCTCGCCGACGATGTAGGAACAAGACGGGCACCAAAGGCCAGTGACCTCGATTCGCGCTTTTCGTTCTTCTGCGTGTGTTGCTCCGGTCGCCAGGAACAAAACGGCAAGTGTCATAAACGTCTTTTTCATGGAGGATCCTTTCTCAGTAGCCGAGCAGCGGCGGAGCGAGGTACGGGAAGGCCAAGGAGAGCGCGACAACGAAAGTTGCGCTCCAAAGTGCTCTTTTCATGAACCGCTTTTGCAGGGGACGTTCGCAACTCCCATCATCGCAGGCCTGCGGCGTCGGCCTGTAAACCTTCAAGAACCCGTAACCGAGTGCGCCTCCGGCAAACGCGAAAAAGATCCATTTGTACTGCGTGAGCGCACCAAGCTGACCGATCCAGGCGCCTGTGGCCCCGAGGCTGAAAAGAACCAGAGGCAGAATACAGCAGGACGTCATTGCAAGTGCGCCAAGTATGCCGCCTGCGGTAGCGGCCTTCGCACCAAGGTCTGTTTCTCTTTTGGTCACTGGATGTATGTCCGTCGTCATTCCGACACCCTCATTGATCTGACTAAGGGGAAGGCTTACTGTCTGTAGTCACTACAGATGCAAGGGGTTTCTCTCATGTCAGGGATCACGAACGCGCGAGGTTATCCGATTGGGGCAATGTCCCGCGAAACCGGCGTCAATATCGAGACGATCCGTTACTATGAACGCATCGAGTTGCTGCCCAAACCTGGCCGGACTGCCGGAGGCAACCGGCAATACACCCACGACCACCTTCAACGTTTGTCGTTTATCAAGCGGAGCCGGGAACTCGGTTTCAGTATCGACGAGATTCGCGAGATGCTGAAAATGGTCGACCAGAAAGGCATCAGTTGCGGTGAGGTGCATGCCATGACAATGGATCACCTGAGTTCTGTGAGGGAAAAGATTCAGCACCTGAAGAAGCTGGAAATGGCTCTTATTAATATGGCGTCTGAGTGCGCGAAGGGAGATGTCCCGAACTGTCCGATTATCCAAACGCTCTTTGAAGCGTAGTAACTGTTGGATGGTTGGCTGTGCCGCTAAGTTGCTCGCCCCGGGGGCTGTGCCGGCTGATTGCACCTGACAAACGCGGTGCTCAAATAAGCCTGTGCGAATTTCTTCTTTAATAAAGACTGTCGCTGTAGCAGGTGGTGAAAATCAGACTGGTCAAATCGATTGCTCGATGTTCGTTCCAACTAAGCGCAGGATTTTTGGCAAATCTTATTCTGGCCCCTAATTCAATTGCCTTCCTGTATTCCAGCATAGTCAGCCATACGATCCCGGAAAGATGATGTCCTGATCGACCAGAATATTGAAATTGTATCCCGGCCGGATCTGCACTGTCGGCTGGACATCGAGGTTCTTGTTGATGCTCCGCTCCACGACCCGGCCGAACACTTCCGCGAAGTTACGGCGGACGGCGTCGGATGCCGTGTCCTGGGTGGCAAGCGTGGAACTTTCCGGAACTGCCATGTCGATCCCTGTTCCGATAATCGCGAGGAGTGCCGCGGAACCAAAAGTCCGAAGGTAATGGTTGTTCACCTTGTCCTTGAAACCGCCATAACCTTCACCATCGACGCCCCCCATGGAGCTGATCTGTAAGGTGGCACCGTTTGGGAAAATAATATCTGTCCAGACGACCAGAACCCGGTTCTGACCGAACGACACATCGGAATCGTACCGACCGAACAGCTTGGTTCCCTGAGGGATCAGAAGCAGATGGCCGGTGGCGCTGTCATAGACGTTCTGCCTGACCTGGCCAGTGATCCGGCCAGGGAGGTCTGAATTGATGCCGGTGATGAGCGTTGCCGGGATCACGGATCCACGCTTCAGTTCATAAGGCGATTGCTGCGGGACAACTCGGTTCGCGAGATATCCAGCTTCGGTAATGTCCTGGTTGAAAAAGGCTTGTTTGCCGTATTGTCCGTTGGGATCGGCATTGGCAGTCCCGCCTTGAGCCGCCTGCAGGGCAGCTGACAGGAGATCTGGTGATGTTGGACCTCGTGTAAAGGTGCCGTTGACCGTTTGATTGCCCTGGGTGGTTTGAGCCCCCTCCCCCTGGCCTTGCAGGTCGCCGAGGTTCACGGTGGTGGGGCTGTCATGGGCGGCATCGATTGATTGAAGCCGCTTCATCCGTTGCCGATGCATCTCCTGCAGTTGTTGTTCCTCAAAACGCTGGTCCAGTTGAGCACGCCAATCCGGTTCGGATTGCTGCGGAGCCGAGACCTCGTCGGGTTTGCCTGGTTCCGGTTGAAACGGGTTCCCGAAAGGTCTCTGCTTTTGAACCTTCTCCGGGACCGCGGCTCTCACCGGCTCTGGTTGGACCGCTGCAATAAGCTGGCTGGGAGGATCAATGACGCCGTTGCTGATGCCGGCTTTGAGCTGATCCGCAAAGCCACTCGCCGGCGCGCCGCCTTCGTCTCCGGCGACACTATCCCCTGAGTTGATGCCACGGTTGGCAAGGCCGATGATGATCACGACGCCGAACACGACGACAAGCCCGACGAACAAGAAAATGGGAAGTTTGTTCAGGCGCCGGATCTTGGGGGCTTCGTCATCGGGCCGGATATCGCCACCCGCCAGATGCACGTTCGATTCCGTATTGCTCATGAGTGCACGCCTCTAGACAGTTCTGGTCAAAACGGAAACCGGGCTCGTCGGTGATGCTCCGGTTGGCGTTGCCTGATAGGTCCGTGCCAATTCGACAGTTGGCGTGGTGAGACGAGCGAAGATTTGCCCTGCATCGGAATCGATCGTGTAGGCCAGGGGAATGATGGTATCGCCTAATGGCTGTTGATCCGCTTCGGCGACTGCATACCCCCATCCGCGCAGAGAGCTTTCCAGAGCCAGGGCGAACTCTGAATTGTCAGCCTTGAGGGAAATCGTTCCTGTTCCTGCCCCGACATGCTCGGAGAGTTTCGCAACCATATCGCCGGCGACGATGCTCGCAGCTGAAGGTGACAGGTTGGCGGCATCAATGCTTGTTGTTGGGTTGAACCAACCACTTTCCGACGTCATACAGCCAGCCATCGGCGTTGCCAGAACAGAAATGCCAATGGCCTTTAGAATTGAGCGGCGCGTGTGCGACATGGTCACCCTCCTCTGTTGATACGAATTTTTTGCTGGCTGTAGCCAACACCAGAAACGAGCACCGCTTGGTCGATCATGTAGTCCACGATCATGAGGCTGCCCTTCAGTCGATAATTGACGATCTGGTTCTGTCCACCAGCGGTGACATAGAGAACCGGGGCATCACCGGACGCCATTCCACTCGGAAACTGGATGTAGGTCTTGAGACCGTCCGAATAGACACGTGTCGGCCGCCAGCGGGCTTGACCATGAACACGGAATTTGAAGTCCAGGTTTTCGGCGGGGACGCCTGCACCCGGAATGGTGTTGGCTTCGAGCTGTCGATTAGCCGCCTCGAACTTGGCCTGGATATCTTCCGGGTAATCGAAGCCTACCCGGGCCATGTAACGGTGAATGTCGCTTTGAAGTTTGATCTGATAGGTGCGCCTCGACGTCGTCACCACCATCGATGTGACGAGCCCCGGTTCTGTCGGCTTGATGATCAGGTGAACCGAGTTTCCGGTTGGGCCTCCGGATGTTGCAGGATCCACCTTCCATCGAACCGTATCTCCGACCATGACATTGCGAACAGCTTCCCCGGGCTGCAATTCGATATCGCAGACCTGCAGGGGAGCGCAGACAACGGTTGGCTGGACCTGGCCATAGAGATAGATCACCTTGCCGTCCGGACCTTTGGTGATGACGCCGCGGCCGTTACGCCAGTCGCTCGACAGACCAAGGGCCCGCAGTTCCTTAGCCGTGTAGTCCGCTGCCAAGGTTTGAAGAGGCAGGGCGGTGATGGCAGCTGCGGCCGCGAACAAGCATAAGCCCGCGTGCCGTCTGGTTTTCCGAAACATTCTTCTTACTTTCTGAGCGCGTGGATTGCTTATAGTTGAGCGGTCCAATCGAAGTCCTTGAGATAAAGGCCGATCGGATTGAGCCGGATGATAGATTCGTCCTGTGGAGGCGAGATCGTGACATTTGCTACCCCGCGCCAGCGCTTCGTTTGAAGCTCCTTGCCCTTCCGGTCCCGTTCGATCTCGGTCCAGTCGATCTGATAGGATTGATTGGAGAGTGGCACGATGCTTGTCACCTCGACGGACACGGTGCGAGACTGCGCCCGGTCGAATGGGGAGTTCGTTCGGTAGAAATTGTTGACCTTCTGGGTGGCGACGTCCGTCTGCCGGAGCATCGCATAGACGCGATCGATGTAGCCTTTGGCAACGACTGTATCCGGCGTGACAGAGCGGAAAGTCGCAATCCAGGCTCCGAGCATGGAGCGAACGACGCGTTCGTCGGCATATTCGATCTGAGCCGGGAACCCGCCGATCGCGGGTGTGCCGAGTTTGTCCACCTCGACGATATACGGGACAAGTTTTACCTGGGTGCTCTGGTAGAGCGCAAAGCTGAATCCGATTGTAGCCATCGCCAGGGAAATAAGACCGATGCCCTGCCATGCGCGGGCGGTACGGATGTAGGAGCCGTATCGCTCGTTCCATTCCATCCGTGCGGCAAGATAGGGATTACCAATTGGAGTGTGTTTTGCCATCTAACTGCCTATTGCTCAGGAGGATTTGGGCGAAGATCCGCCAGTTGGCTTGTTCGGTAGGGATTGCCGCAGTTTGTGATTGGCGAGGCCTAGCGCCGAGGCATTTCCTGCATGAGGGGCGCCAGAGAGCTTGTCTGCGGCAGCTGAGGAAAGGGCTGCAAAGGGAGCCATGGCGGCCTGAGCCGCGGCTTGCCCTCTCGAAGATCCATCGTTCCTAGCGGTTTCGTAAGCTACCTTCGCACCGGCGGCCATTTGAGCGCTGCCAATGGCGGTTCCGGCAGCGAAAGTGCTGGTCTGCGTGCCGTGACGAATGACCTCCATGCCGTTGCTGACCGAAGCGCCCTGGACAACTCCTTGCAGGATCTGCGGGACGTACATCGCGACCATGAAAATGACTACTGATATCCCGGCAATTGTAAGTGTGGCGATGAACTCGTCATCCGGTTTTGCGGAATTTGCGAGGCCGATAAGTATTTGAGAGCCAATTCTCGCAATCATCACGAGCCCCAGTAATTTCATTCCAACCGAGAATGCATAAACGAGGTAACGGATTGCGAAGTCTTTGGTGTGGGATAGCCCGCCGAGGCCAAGCATGATTATGCCAGCCAACAGACCAACGTACATTTCCACCATGACGGCCACAAAAATTGCGGCGACAAGCGAAAAACAGATTACTACGACCACCATCGCAATGACCGAAGCTATCGCAAGGCCGTTATCGGCCAACAGTCCGAACTGAACGTTCTTGGACATGATGCTTGCGACATTGATGCCTGAATTAAAAACATTGGCAGGTGAGGCTGAGCCGCCGCCGGCTCCAATCTGGAAAAGACTGTCTACAACAGCCTGTGCGAATTGAGGACCATTCGTCAAAATGAACGCAAACAGGCCGACAAACATAATGCGCCGAACCAATTCGCTAACCCAAGCTTCAAGCGCTGCTGCTTGAACGGCAAGCCAAACCGCGGCGATGCCAAATTCAATGCCCGCAAGGATCCAAAACAGGGACTGGGCGGCGTTCGATATTGTTGTCTCCCAGCTTTTTGCTGCTGATTTTATTTGATCCTCTAAGCTTGTAAGAATTGTGCCGTCTTGCGCGAGTGAAACGCCGGGTACGATCACAAGGAGAAAGATTGCGGTCGTTAGGATAAATGCGCTTTGCTTGGCCATGACATGCCTCAGTTAAAATCGACACTCATCTCCTTGCCGCCAGTTGTGGGCAGCAAGGTTGGAGCTTCACTGGTCGATTTTTCTGAAGCGGGTAGGCTACTGGATAGATTTAGTGAGACATAGATGGCTCCCGAAGCGGAAATGACCAAAATTGCAGCCAAAATTACAAAATACATCGGTTTCATTATCAAAAATCCACTTCCATTTCTTTTCCGCCAGTGACAGGCAAGATTGTCGAATTGAAGAACTTTTCCCTTTTTGACTGAGCGAGGTCGCTCTTCGTCTGCTCGGACTGGTACCAGGTCCCCATCATGGTCATCTGCTGGGAGACAAGACCGCGCAGCTTCTGAATCTGTTCGACTTGCTGCGCTGCGATCTCATGACCCACCTGCAGGGCCTGCTTTTGGCCCGCGGCCGACTGAGAATGCTGCCGGAGCTGGCGCATGGTGTCCTCTTCGGTCGCGAACTGGTCCGAGGTGTATCCGGCCGCTTTCAATGTCGAAGAAATCGTGTCCCGGTTGGTGTCGGACCAGCCTTGGTACATGGTCGAAAACGACTGCCCGTCCGGAAGGCCGTTCTTCGCGAAGTCGGCGTAGCTCTGGAACCGCTGCTTCAGCGTGTCATCCAGGTTGCCCATCGAGAAGGCCATGGCTTGACCCTTTTGGACCAGGCTCTGCAGTTGACCGAGGTTCTGTTCAACCTCGCCCCAAACCTGCATCGGCAGGGAGAGCGTGTTCTGCAGCATGTTCTCGTAGATGGAGATCTGGTTTTCGATCATCTGGATCTGGTTGCCGATCTGCTGCACCTGATTGGCAATCTGCTCGGCGTTCTGACCGCCGAGGGCAATAAGCTCGCTGTTGTTGAGGATCTGGGTGAACTCGGTCGCACCGGTGACCGCGCCACCAGCCTGGACCGGTCCTGCAATTCCGATCACACAAAGAACGCTGGCGAGCGATCTAGCCAAGGAGCTGTTCGGCATTGGCAATTCCTCTTTGTTTGAGCCACTCAGTGGGCCATTTGTCGCCGTAGTGGAGGTGAAGGTCTTCGATGCGCTTGAGATCGTCCTTGGCGGACGCCCCGACGAAGGACAGCGTGATCGGGCCGAGCGCCATATCGAAGAGCCGGCGCCCGTCCGGAGACGTGACGTAGTACTCGCGCTTCGGGATCGCGGAGGCGATGATTTCGATTTGCTGATCGTTGAAGCCGAGCTTTTCGTAAAACGCGCGTGTTCCGGAAACCTTCGCCTCGCCATTGGGAAGGCAAACCTTTGTCGGGCAGCTTTCCTTCAGGACGTCGATAATGCCGGATCTGTCGGCATCCGAGATCGATTGCGTTGCCAGGACCACCGCGCAATTGGCCTTGCGGAGAACCTTGAGCCATTCCCGGATCTTGTCGCGGAACACCGGATGACTGAGCATCAGCCAGGCCTCGTCCAGGATGAGCAGGCTTGGTTCACCGGTCAGGCGTTTTTCGATCCGGCGGAACAGATACAGCAGGACCGGGATCAGGTTCCGGTCGCCCATGTTCATCAGTTCCTCGATCTCGAAGGTCTGGAACCTGGACAGCGACAGGCCGTCTTCTTCCGCATCGAGGAGCGATCCCATGGGACCGTCCACTGTGTAATATTGCAGCGCGTCCTTGATCTCCCGGTTCTGGACGCCCGACACGAAATCGGTCAGCGACCGGCGCTGCGACTTAGACATCAGGTCATTCTGCGTGGTGATCGCGTTGCGGTGCTCCGGCAAGACCTTCACGCCCTGCATTTCGATCAGGGTTTCCAGCCACTCGGCAGCGAACGCCTTGTCGGTGTCGTCCTCGAGAGAGGAGAGCGGCGCAAAGGCCAGTGTGTCCGACTTGCCGACATCATAGTGATCCGCGCCGATGGCAAGCGTGAGCGGGTACATCGACTTGCCCTTGTCGAAGACAAACACTTGCGCGTTCTCATAGCGCCGGAACTGAGCTGCGATCAGCGCCAGAAGCGTCGATTTACCCGAACCGGTTGGCCCGAAGATCAGCGTGTGCCCCAGATCCCCGACATGAAGATTGAAGCGGAACGGTGAAGAGCCGGAGGCGACCTGCATAAGCGGCGGAGATCCAACAGGATAGAACGGACAAGGTGCTTCCGGCGATCCGGCCCAGACGGAATTCATAGGAGCGAGGTCCGCGAGATTGCGCGTGCTCACCAGAGGCTCGCGAACGTTGGCATAGGAAACGCCTGGCAGGCTCCCCAGGAACGCCTCGGTGGTATTCAGGGTTTCTATGCGGCCGCCAAACCCTTCGTTCTGCACGAGCCGCCGCACTGCCTCGCATTTCTCCTGAAGCCGCGCCTGGTTCACGTCGAAGAGCACGATGACAGGCGTGTAATGGCCGAAGGCGACGAGCTGCGAGTTCGCCTCGGCAATCGCGTCCTCGGTTTCCTCGACCATCACCATGGCGTCCTGATCGAGCGATCCGGAGTTCGTTTTAAAGAGCTGATCCATCAGCGGCCGCACCTTCTGCAGCCACTTCTTGCGGGTCTTTTCCAGCACAGAGCGCGCCTCGACAGGATCGAGGAAAATGAACCGGCTGGACCAGCGATAGGTGATGGGCATGAGATCGAGGGCATTGAGGATCCCCGGCCAGCTTTCGGCAGGGAACCCGTCGATCGCCACCACGCCGACATACCGGCCGTCCACGATGGGATTGAGCCCATGATGAAATTCAGCCGTCACCAGATAGTCGAGATACATCGGGATATCAGGGAGCCGGATCGGGTGGTTTTTGCCGATCAACCCGAAGCGGGCGAACTGTAAGAGATCATCGTAGCGGCCGCGCCTCTCCCCTTCCCTTTCCGGCACTTCCTGCGTTTCCATGCGCCGGATCGACACGACGTTCGCCATGTACTGTTCGAATTCGCGGATGGTCGTCTTGAAATACTCAAGCGTCCGGGAGGCAAAAGACGTGTTCCGGCTGGCTTCGTCGGAATAAATGTACTTCACCAGCTTGGACTTGTTTTTCTCCGGCGGCCGGTAGGTCAATATGAGGGCGTGCTGGCTTTCGAAATGCCCCTCCCCGGCCTCAAAACGCTGCCGGCGCTCGTCATCGATCAGGGCCGTGATTGGGTCCGGAAAATGCGAGCTTTCCTTGTCCGGATATCCGGTCGAGGGAATGCGAACCGCTTCCATCTGGATCATCCAGCCATTGCCGAGGCGGGAGAGAACCGAATTGATCTGCCTGGAGACTTCGTTCCGCTCGAATGCGGTCGAACTCTCGCTGTCCGGCCCGGCAAAATACCAGCCGGCCATTAAGCCCCCGTCCTTCAGGAGCACGATGCCGTTGTCGACCAGCGCCGCGTACGGGAGCAGGTCGGAAAAGGACGGCGCGACGTGCCGGAATTTTTTGAGGGCAACCATGTTCAGTATTTCCGCCAGGGCGTGGATGTCGGTCGGTAGTAGGTGCAGTATTTGACGTGCCGCAGATAGACAGCGCGCATCAGAGGGTCCACCTTTGCCATCATCCGCAGCACGCCAACGACCACGATCCAGATCGCCACGCCGAGCACAGCGGCATAGGGCTTCAGGATCACGAAAATCAGAATGACCGAGGCAAGACCGGTCACGAGCACCAACTCCCGGTCTGCCCCGAACAACAGTGTCGGGCGTGAAAGAGCGCGGTGGATCCGTGCTCTGTTGAGGCCCGGCGCGTCAGCCATGAGCCGGTTCCACGGTTGCTGCTTCCACTGCGGGAGCGATGCCGATGGAGGCACCGGCAGAACCGAACAGGCCGACGATCGTGGACGCGCCGAGCAGGATCCCGAGGACGAGAACCACGTAGGCCATGCGGCGTGCGAAGTCGTTGAGCTCGCCCCCGAAAATCAGCATAGCGCCTGCAATCGCCACCGCGATCAGGCCAACAGCGCCAGCGACAGGACCGTTGATAGACGCCTGGATCTGCTGAAGCGGGCCTTCCCAGGGAAGCGAGCCGCCGCCGGAGGCGAAGGCTGGTTCGATGAAAAAAAGTCCGGCCCCGGCCAAGCCTAGAAAAATCACAAAATTACGCGACATGAAGAGTCCCTTGTCTGTCGTGGGAATTTTTGTTGAGGAACTGAGATGCGACTGCTGAACGGACGTCATAGGTGCCGTCCCGAAAGCCGGATACAGTCACGATGCCCCGAACGATGCGACCGTGTTCGGCGGAGCGCTCGATCGAAACGATGAGGTCAACCGCTTCTGCGATGACGTGGGGCATCGGCTGCTGAGAGACTTCCGCGATCAACTGCTCAAGGCGCGTCAGTGCGGTGAAGGCGTTGTCGGAGTGAACCGTGGCGATGCCGCCCGGGTGACCCGTGTTCCATGCCTTGAGCAGCGTCAGCGCCGCGCCATCGCGCACTTCGCCGACAATGATCCTGTCGGGGCGCAAGCGCATGGTCGATTTCAGGAGCCGCTGCATGTCCACGGTGTCGGACGTGTGCAGGATCACGGCATTCCTGGCCGCACACTGGATTTCCGCGGTATCTTCCAGAATGACGAGGCGGTGATCCGGAGCGACCGAAACCATTTCGGCAATGATCGCGTTTGTCAGGGTCGTTTTGCCGGTGCCGGTACCGCCCGAAACCAGAATGTTTTTCCGGCCGGCAACCGCATCACGGATCACGGTGGCCTGGCCGTCCGTCATCACGCCATCATTGACATACTTGGAAAGCGGGATGAGCAGCGATGCCTTCTTGCGGATCGTGAAGGACGGCTTGGAAACGATGGGTGGCAACAGGCCCTCAAAACGATGACCGCCTATTGGCAGCTCACCGGAAATAATCGGCTTGTCAGAGGTGATTTCCGTGCCGAGCGCATGTGCGACCTTGCCCATGATGATCTGGGCGTCATGGGGCGTTATTTCGCCGGAGAGCACCATGCCTTTACCGACGCTCTCGATGAACAGCTGTCCGTCCGGGTTGAGCATGATCTCAACGACGGCCTCGTCCGACAACGCCGACAAGATTGTTCGCCCAAGCGAATCCTCTAATCCGGCGATAAGTCGGCGGCGGCTTTCACCGTTCCTCAAGGTCCCCTCCCCTACCGGTGAAAGCTGAGATGTTCAGGGGATGGCGCGGCCTCGCCGAGACAGCATTTATCGGACCGGGCACGGGTGAGTGCCCAGGCTCTCCGGAGGTCATTCGGAGCGTCCTTTTATATTTGAGAACAATAAGATGCGGCTACAGCAATCAGTGGTTGATTGCCTTGCGAGAGGGCGCAACCCAACACAGAACGAAGTGTCATCGCAAGGTTGAGAAAAAGTTTTCCACACCTAAGGAGAGTTGTATGAATTGGCAAATATAACAATCTAATGAGGCTACGTCGCCGACCTTTAATCTAGGTCTTAGCTAAAGAGATATTGGACGTTTCGAAGCTTCGTGATCGCAGATCCTTATGGCTGGGGCCAAACCTGGACCTATCAGCCGTGTCAAAAAATCAGGCGCATCTCTGCGCCTACAGAAAGGTTCAATGCACGTGGCTTGATCGACCACGATGTGTCACCCCCGGAAAAACTCTGCAATTGTGCGAATGGATCTTTTTATTGAACGCGGCTAAAAGGGCAAGGTGACCCAGCGTCACGTGCACACCTTTCCAGGCGCGCCCAAGTGTCTTCCTCCCAAGGCTCAACACGGGCGCGCTATTTTTTTGAAGCAGCTGCTCCTTGGTTGCGCGTGGGAGTTCCACACAAAGGACAAGGCGGTTCGGAAGGTGCCGAGATCTTGCTCCTTTTGTACCCCACAAAAAAATTTCTGTGGGATAGCAAATATGCTATTCTTACCCCACGAGAAAAAGTATGTGGGGTAACGTGTGACCATCGACTATCACAGCGCAATCGGCACAGCCGCCTGGACGGACTTGCGACGGTCCCTACGTGACAGCGAAGTGTCGGAGCTGCGCGGCGCGCCACGGTCGAAGGAGGTCGGCTCCAAGACCTATTGGTACGACCACTTCCGCGTCGGGCGGAAAACCATCGACCGGTATATTGGCGAAGACACGCCGGAACTTCGGAGCCGCCTGGAGCGGCAATCGGAGATCGCCAGGGCGGCGAAACTTGCCGAACGGGATCGGGCAAGACTGATGCGGGTGCTGCGGGCGGAAGGCTATCTGTTCGCCGATGTCGGATCCGGCCAGGTGGTTTCGGCCATGGCCAAAGCCGGCGTCTTTCGGCTCGGTGGAACGATCGTCGGTACGCAGGCCTTCCGCTGTTATGAAGGCGAGCTCGGCATCCGGATCGGCTTCGACCAGTCGGCCACGACGGATGACATCGACATTGCAACTTTCGAGCGGTTGTCACTCGCCCTCGCGGACACAGTCGACCCTCCCCTTGCAGAGGTCTTTTCCGAGCTTCAGTTCGATCCCGTGCCTGCGATCGAAAGTGGCAAGACCTGGCGCTGGCGGCAAACACATCGCCAGACCCTGGTCGAGTTTCTGACACCGTCCTTCGAAGAGGATGAGGCCATCCGCGATCTTGCCGCCCTTGGTGTCAGTGCGCAAAGTCTGCATTTTCTCAATTACCTGATTGCCGATCCGATCAGTGTTCCCTTTCTCTATCGCTCAGGCGTGCTGGTGCAGATCCCGCGCCCGGAGCGCTATGCGGTGCACAAGCTCATCGTCGCCGACCGGAGGCAAGGAGGAGCGGATGCACTCAAGGCGCATAAAGACCGGGCCCAGGCGGCATTTCTGATCGAGGTATTGACGGAGACAAGGCCGGACGACCTTGCCGAAGCCTACCAGACCGCATTGGAAACCGGTCCGGAATGGCGCAAGCGCATTACGGCAAGCCTGAAACGCATGCCGGCGACTTCGGCCTTGCTCGATCAGCTTTCTTGACCGGCGGACTTGCCGGCAGGGAACCGGTCGCTGCAGGCACATGCTTCAGAGTGATCGAATTGTGCCCCGCGCACCGGAGGTTCAGCTCCGGCTGGGTCCTGTCCAGGCGAGACAAAAACTAGCTCTTGCTCGCCGACTTGCTCCTGCGACCCTGTTTCCGACCCAGCCCCATTTTCCTGGCGAGATCCGACCGCGCCGCGGCGTAGTTCGGGGCGACCATCGGGTAGTCCACAGGCAGGTTCCACTTGGCCCGGTAGTCTTCCGGCGTCATGTCGAAATGCGTGCGCAGGTGGCGCTTCAGCGATTTGAATTTTTTGCCGTCCTCGAGACAGATGATGTAGTCGCCCAGGATGGACTTTTTGACCGGTACAGCCGGGACAAGTTCTTCAACGGCTGGTTCCTGTACCGTTTGTGCGGCCGAAACGAGAGCCGAATGAACCGTCGCTATCAAAGTTGCCAGATCACCCGAAGCAATCTTGTTGCTCACATATGCGGAAACGATATCCGCAGTCAGATCAACATATACTGGCTCAATAGTTGTGTTGTATTCGGGGGCCTCAGACATTGGGTTCCTTGCAGGTCGATACTGGGAGCTGGGTGTGCGCTGGTTCTAAACTTGTTCCCCTGTGGAGTAAAATCATCGCTTCGGACAGCCAGTGGTCGCTTTACGTTCACCATTGCTCTTGAGCACACCGCGATCGAGCTTTTCGGCCATCCGAACCTGATGTTCACTTCTTTAGGTTGGAGACCCCTGCCCTCGTAATGAATATATCTTACGGTCGGCATCTTCCGGCCGGTCACTTCCTACCTTAGTGCTCGACGGTTGCCATTTAGCATCAGCTGTCTGGGCGGTTCAAAATCGCCGTAGCAATCATTCGCTAGCGTTTACGGTCCTGTTGTATTTTTTGATGGGATTGCCCAGTGGGACCTCAATACTTCTTTGGTAGGAAAAGGGAGACGATGTTTTCACCGCGGGATTCAATTGTTCTCGTGGCCGCAAATCGGGGGAGGGGAGTTCAAGAATTGTTCGCATTCGATTGGAAGGAATGACGTCTCGGAAAAAAAACATCGAAAAAACAATTGCTTGACCCCGTGTCATCTGACACTCCACTCGGAACTAGGTGTTCAGAAACGTATCAAGTCAACAGGTTTGCGGATTCCATTACATCGCAGACGGAACTTCATCTGCGGTGTTTGAGATGATTGCGTTCTGTGTTGCCGATAATGCAGAGTCTGGTCTCGTAGACGGAACCGAGCTCTTGGTCGCCAAGCTGCGTCCAAATGCCGATTTGGCGTGGGTTGGAAATCAATTTCTGGTCATCCAACATGGGAACTTCAAATCGTTGATCCGGGGCTGGAGGTTGGATGTTGCCTAGCGGAGAGGAGGGGGGCTTGGAAATCCAATTGGTCGAATTGTCTCACAACAATTTGGCACGACGCAGTGCTGGTAAATTCATACGATGAACGATGTCAGTACGAACCTTTTGGAAAGAAGGGTTGTTAAAATCTCGTGGCGCCACCTTCTGGAATTGCTTTGCCCGACCTGTCTTAAAAGAAATGCATTTCGACCTAACACAATTGTTTGACGAATGGGTCTACAGGTAGCCGTGAGCGCGGCTTATGTCTGAATAGAACTTGTCATTCAGAGTTGTCGCCGATGTTGGTCTTCTTCGTTCACGCCGCAATTCGTAGGCAACAAGCTTTAAGATGGAGAGAGCTTTTCTGAGGTCTCCTAGCGCAATAACATTGCGCCGAGAGACCTCACTCGAGAACTTGAGTGTCAGTTCGGCAAGAAGACATTTTAGAATTAGACCCCGAATGCGGCGATCTAATAAAAGACCTCTACTTTTTATGGAGTTTCAAGGTGGACATTTGTCATGAAAACGGTGGTGGATACACTGGGCGTCAATCTGACTGCCGTGCGTGAGTGGGCGAAAGGGAATACGAAACCGAGTCATAGCTATCAAAAAACACAGGACGCAACGCGGTCTCCGCGCATCAAAACTTAGACGCCGAACGCCTGATCTCAGGATACATTCGGGTCTTCGCTGATCTGATTCGAATATTATGAGGCGTACATCCTTGTTTAGCTCGCCCTGCGCTTCTGAACAAATGCACCATGAGCAGAGTCTGCCTGCAAGTACTAGTGTGGTCCATTTTCTCTAGGCACACGATATCGTGTCGACGGTGGAAAAGTTAACGGGCGTTAACTAAAAAGCCATTGACAGGAATCACTAATTCGCCCTTAGTTCGCTCTGACGCTTATTTCCGTGTTTTTCAAATTTTTGCGTCGGAGTGGATAATGACAGAAGAAGCCGCAATTTCTGACAAGGAACTGGACCCCAACTCAACAAGGGGAAAAATTGCGCGTTTTTCGTCACTATTGAGCCAGCAAATCAAAAACAACTGGCAACAGAATTATCCTCCGGAGTCGCGTAAGCACTTGCGATCGTTTTCCTCATCTGAAGTTTCGGACCTGATTGGCATCGCGCCCGCAACCTTGCGGCAAATGTCGCTCGACAATGAAGGTCCGCAACCGGCGCGGTCTGATGGGAACCGGCGCATGTACACACTCGATCAGATCAATGAACTTCGATCGTTCCTGGCCGAAAAGCGTCCCGGACAGTCCCTACAGTTTGATCCGCGTCGTCGTAAAGATGACGGAATGCAAATTGTCGCGATCTCCAATTTCAAAGGTGGCTGCGCGAAAACGACGACTGCTTTGCACTTGGCTCAGTTTCTCGCGTTGCAAGGCCTCCGCGTTCTCGCAATCGACCTTGATACACAAGCAAGTCTGACGGAGATGCTGGGTGTTCAGCCGGTCTTGGAAGTAGGCGACAACGAAACGGTGTTTGGCGTTCTGCGTTACGATGATGAACGTCGGCCACTTCCGGAGGTAATTCGACCGACCTACTTTGCGGGCCTGGATCTTGTTCCAGGCCAGAGCGAGCTGCAGTATTTCGATTACGAAACGCCAGCCGCCATCATCAGCAACAAATACGTGGGAGACGAATACTTTATTCGCCGGTTGGCGACTGCACTGAGAAGCGTGGAGGATCGTTACGATGTAGTCGTAATCGATGCGCCACCGCAATTGTCGTATCTGACATTAAACGCTGTATTTGCCGCTACCGGGCTAATTATCCCTGTACAGTCCGCGATGATCGACGTCGCAAGTATGAACCAGTTTTTGTACATGATGGACGAAATGCTGGAACAAATGGCTCACTTTGGTGCGCCTGTCGATCATGAGTTCATGCGGTTTCTTTTGACCAGACATATTCCCCACGATGTTCCACAGGTGAATATTGCAGCGATGCTTCGGTCTCTCTTTGGAGAAAGCGTCTTGACTGCTGCAGTTGTAGAGACCACTGCGATCACAAATGCCGGTCTGGAAAACAAAACGTTGTACGAACTCGAAAAAGGGTCTGTCGGACGCGACACGTACAATCGCGCCATAGAATCCGTAAATGCTGCCAACACTGAGATCTTCCAAGAGATCCTGAAAGTCTGGGGACGCTCATGAACAAAGCATCCAACCGGGCGAAACGCCTTGCCGGCATGTTTGGTGCCGTAGACCCGAACGAACTTGCCAAACAAGCTGAAGTCGAGAAATCGGACAAGACTACGAGTCGGCCCATGACGACTGCTCCGACGAAAGCACTGCAGGCGAGTTTTGCAAGCATCGAAGAAGAAAACCTGCGGCTGAAAGCCGAGCTTGAAAAATCCCAAACCGTTGAACTCGACCCCGTCACCGTGCGGGCTTCCATCATTCAAGACCGTCTTGAATGGACCGACGATGACCCGGATTTTCAAAGCCTGGTGACTTCCATTAAGGAAGAAGGCCAACGACTCCCCATCCTTGTCCGTCCACATCCGGCAGAAAATGGTCAGTACCAACTGGCGTATGGAGCGCGGCGCAATCGTGCTTGCATGGTTCTTGGGCAAAAGGTGAAAGCTTACGTTCAAGAACTTTCTGACGAAGAGCTTGTCATTGCTCAAGGTCTTGAAAATAATGAACGAAAGAACCTGTCCTTCATTGAGCAGGCGGTATACGCAGTCGCCCTTTTGGAAGCCGGTTTCACGCGTAAGCTTGTAGCCAAGTCTGTTGGAGTTGCCTCTGACACAACGATTTCGAAAATGTCTGCAATCGTCGCTTTGGTGCCAGCTGATATCTTTCGTTTGATTGGACCTGCCCCCAAGATCGGCCGAAATCGTTGGGAGGCTTTTGCGAGTCTCGCTGATCGAGGTGCAAAGAAGTCTTCGATTCTCGAAGCGGTGCGTGCTCTACCCGAAAGCGCAGTGTGGAAAGGGGCTGACTCCAACAAGCGTTTCGAACTGGCTTATCGGACAGCTGAAAAAGCAGACAAGTTCAGGACGACGAAATCCAGAGCTGAAAAGTCTCGATTGGAGAACGAAGGTCGCTCGTTCGGAACGATGGAGCAATCCAGCAACGCTGTCAAAATCTTCCTAGATGCGAAGAAAGAGCCGGCTTTTGCTCAGTTTGTCGCAGACAAGATGACGGCGTTGATTGAAGAGTTCAAAAAAGGCGAAGGGAAACAAGCGAGCAAATAAAAGCATGAAGCAAAGAACCCGCCACGTGGGCGGGTCCTCGTTGAGATAAGCACGAGTGCCTATGATCTCAGTCTAGCAGCTCTGATTCTAGAATCACTCGCAGCGCAACGCAAGTTCTGTCTCGCAGCCGAGCACGATTTCTTGCGTCTTCCAGCTTGTCTCGCATCTGAAAATTCAGTGCTCGGTCGCGTTTATGCGCTTCCGGCAAAGGAGGACTTATGTCTTCGACTCAGCAGATTGCGAGTTTTCGCAAGGTGTCTGCCGGGATTCTTGCGAGCGCGCATCTGGCGTCCCAGGAAGACCGGCCGAAGGTCACCAAAAAGGAAATCTCCCTGGTTCTGAAACGCGTTGCGCCGGCGCTTGGTATCGATGGCACGGCTTATCATGTCCTGGATATTCTCTTGGGTCTTGTGCAGCCCGACGATTTCCAGGCCGGAAAGCGGCCGGTAGTGGCGATCTCAAATCAGCGTCTTGCCGAATACACTCGGCGCACCACGCGCACTGTCACGCGCTGCCTGAAGAAACTCGTCGAAGCCGGAGTGCTTGCCTATCGGGACAGTCCGACCGGGCGACGCTATGTCTATCGCGGTTCAGAAGGGGCTCTGGAGCAGGCCTACGGTCTGGACTTTAGCCCTGCGTGCTTCAATCTGGAGGCCTTCAAGGTTCAGGCGGATGCATTCCAGCGCCGTATCAAGGCCGAGCAGGAAGCCAGGCGGGCTGTTACACGGTTTTCACGGGCGATCGCCGACATGGCCGAACTGGAGCCCGTAGAATTTCACGGGTTTGCTGCCCGAGCCCAGGCGATTGTGATCCGGGACGAATTGAATGTGGCGGAGAAGGCGGCACTTCTGGAATCGCTCTATGCGCAGGTCCTGGCTCTCCATGAAGCACATTCGTTGAAAAATAAGGATAAAATGTCATGCGCGGGTGACATTGATGTCAGCCCCTTATTTATTACAACCCCAACCGACTCTCTTGGAAGTAATTCTCAGCCGACTTGCTCTAACGAGCAATACACTAAATTTCCTTCTGACAACGGCTTCGCCGTTGATATGGCTCTTGAAAAAGAGCCTTGCGGCGGGCGCACGGAAACACAACGGCCGAAATCACAAGTGGGAAGGGGAGGCGGAGGCAAGTTTCCCGAAACCAACCTGGATGGTGTTTCCATAGGGCTCATTCAGTCGGCATGTTCATCGGTACAGGCAGAATTGGGGGTCGGTCTGAGCAGTTGGCCGGCTCTTTGTGGAGCTGCTGAGCAGTTGCGCATGCTGATCGGCCTCAGTCCGTCCGGATATCAGCTCGCTGTCGAGCGGCAAGGCAGATATCTGGCCGCGGCCTGCCTTGCGGTTGTCGCCGAAAAGGCGCTGCGGGATCCGGAGCACATTGCCTCGCCCGGCGGATATTTCCGCGCTATGATCGACAGGGCTGGGGAGGGCAAACTCCACCTCCACAAATCCCTGCATGGGCTGGTGTGAGACCATGGTGAGGTCTGGGCGGGCAATTTGCGCCAGAGTTCCGATTTGGGACTCAAACTGCTTCGAGCAAACCAGTCCGCTTTGCCCGGTCGATGAGGTTCTTGACGGAAGACGGCGACCATTTTGTCCCACCGCGGGGCGTTCGCTCGTGCAGCCGCTCGAGCTGACCGGCAATCTCTCGCAATGTCAGCTCCGGGTTCGACGAGTGGATGCCGGCGACCAGGGTCATCAATCGGTCTTCCGGCGGGCGTGGAGGCGATTTCCTCAGCAATTCCTTGTCCGCCATTCCCTCGGAAACCATCCACTTCACCGCGCGCCGCAGCCGCTCGGGCGTCCAGTCGTGCCCGCGGCTTTTCAGAAACCGTGCGATATCGTCCCAGGTGTGATCCGGACGCATGCGCCGGACAATAGGAAGCCATTGACTGGCAGTCGCCTGAATGCGTGCGCCATAGGCTGCCTTTTGAGCGGCCGTCATCTTGGCCAGCGCTTCAGGCCTGCGCTCTCGAATTCCTGGATTGCCGGGCAACTTCCCCTTGGCCTTTGCAGCCTTGATGCCGGCCTTGGTGCGCTCGGAGATCAAGGCGCGTTCAAGCTGAGCAACAGCACCCAGAACCTGAAGGGAAAACATGCCCTGCGGGGTCGATGTGTCGATCGGGTCGCTGAGTGAGCGGAAATGCGCTCCCTTTGCATTGAGTTCGTCGATAACTTCCAACAGATGGGCCACCGAACGGGCGAGGCGATCAAGTCGGACAACGACCAATGTTTCACCTGTACCTATCTCCCGAACCAGTCTGGCAAGGGCAGGGCGAGCGCGTGAAGCGCCGGAGCCGTATTCCTCCACAATTGTCTCGCAGCCGGCAGATCGCAGTTCCAGCTGCTGTGCTTCTGTCGCCTGCTCGTCCGTGGAGACGCGCGCATAGCCGATAAGCCGTCCCTCAGGCCGACGAGAAGTGCGATTGAGCGCCGATTTGGCCATTTGGGACGCCTGAGAGCCGTGTTGAGAGTGGTTTTCCAAATAAAGAAGATATGGATAACCGATCGTTTGTAAACGTCTCCTGAGTGCCTTTTCCACGACCCGAACCGTCAAAACCCCAGGAAAACCGGACCCTCTCGTCGACCTGAGCGCGGATTGCCGGGCATTTGTTCAATTCAGAAGGCCTCAGACTGCATATCGGCGAACGCGAGTTTACGGGGCAGTCTATGACGGAAGTTAAATTCGTGGTAGCTTCCTCATAAATGCGTAAGACATGAAAAAACAATGCCTTATGAAATTGGAAAGTTGAGCCTCGAGGCTCTCTTGAAGCCGATATCGGCGGCTGAAGATGCACTCGCACGGCTTGATGAGCGTGTTGCCCGATCTGAGGTCGGACAAGGCTTTGCAGAGCGGGCTGATTTCTTCGAGGCCGTCTCCAACATGTGGGTGGCCGGCGAACTTGTCCATCTGGAAGACTTGGTTCTGCACGACGCCAAGATGGACGTTCGCGCACCAAGCCACGAGCTTGTCATTGCGCACCGGATCGTCCGGGCGAGACGACGGGCGATGAGAAACAATCCGGGTTGGGCGATCTCGCGGGCTGGGATCATTGCCTTTGCGGGGATTGCCGAACAGGAGGATGAACTTCCCAGAAAACGTCAGAGGAGAGGGGAGGGGAGGGATCTCGAAACGGACGAGCACGATGCGCTTCCTCCGGAATTGGCAGAGTTCGACGAGGTGCTTGCGGAAACCAGCTGGCTGGTGGAAGCCGTTCCCCCCGGATCTACCAGAACCCGGCAACCAGACCTCATTGTGGGCGAGTTGGTCATCAGGGATCCTGATTGGGACGAATCTGAACGGATCTCTGAATGGCTCGAGTTGGTCAGAAAGGTTGAAGCGCTTCCGGCGACCCTGGCCGCGGCGGTTCTTTGGGACGCATGGGATCAGCTCGAACCGCTTCAGCGGCAGCACTGGCTTGGGCAGGTCCTTGTTTCGGATTTCCTCAGATCACGCGAAAAGGTCCGGTCACACCTTCTGGCCTTTTCAGTGGGTCTGCGAGAGATGCCGCGTGAGCGGCGACGTGCTCGGGACCGGACAACCAGGCTGATCGCCTTTCTCGATGCAATGAGAGCGGCTGCTGTCGCTGGGATGAAGGATATTGATCGGCTGACGCTCGCGAAGCGTCAACTTGAGCGGCGCGTTGTTGGCAGGAGATCAAACAGCAGCCTGCCGGCTGCGATCGAGCTCATACTTTCACGGCCGATCGTATCGGCGCACATGATCGCGAAAGCTGCGAAAGTCACGCCGCGCGGAGCATTGAACCTTGTCGGAGAGCTCGGTGTGCGCGAGATGACGGGGAGGGGGCGGTATCGTGCATGGGGTATCTTCTAGCCGCTAGTCTCGGGGCTGTCCCCGGGAACGTTGTCGCTCATGCCGCAGAAGGTGAACGTACACGATCAGTTCGGACATTCTTCGGGACACCCGATAGTCGAGTGTCTTGTCCTTTAGGCGGGCCTTCAAGGCCGACAATGAGGAAGTTCTCGCCTCGCGTTGGGAAGCCCAAAGCAGCACGTCAGTTGCTTGAAGTCCGGCGTTGTCTTTTGAAGACGGCATTTCGAATTGGGCCAGATCGTAGTCGGCAAGCGAAATCTCCGGGAAGCTGCCGTCAAGCGAATCCTGCCAGATGATATTTCCGAAGTGCCGGTATGTCTCTGCGAGCGCCGTTCGAAATTCGTCTTGCTGGTCATGGATAAGCCTCTCGGGCAGGCTATTGTGCTTGGCTGCGAATTCATGGATTGCCTAAAACAACTGGGTGAAGGCAACGACATTTGGAGAACTGGCCTGATATCCCTTCTTCTTTTGAGTGTGTGACAGCGTGAACTCAGCCGGTTTCTGCCTGGCAAATCCAAACGCTTCCCTAATTACGTGCCGGATGGCCGTTGCGCACTCGGCCATCCGAAGCCCTTTGTCGATATAGTCAAGACAGCGAGTTATGCCATCGAAGTCGTCGCTCAAGTAGGAAGACCAGAACAGTTCCGCCGCGTCTCTGGACATTGCATCGTCAATTGTCAGGCAAAGCACATGACGATTCAGTTCGTCCCAATACCATTCGCCCGGAACGGCCTTGTTTTCACCCGCATCGAAGATGACGTCCACGAACTTGGTCGGAGCCATATACGGCTTGTGTATTTCGGTGAGGTTGAACGTCCACGGTCCGGACTGATCAAGGGCGTCTATAATTGCCTGTCCTACCATGGCCACTTCGGTTTCGGGCCATTCATGCGCATGAATCCGATCAACACTCTTTTCCTCGAGAATAGGGGCCAGGACCATTGCTATCGATGGCGCTATGTCGCCCACCGACAAGACGGCACCGAGGCGAAAATACTCGTTTCTATCAAAAATGTTTCGGCCGGAATTTCCGGTCTCATCGGCATACGCAAACACAGCTTTTCCAGTTCAGTCGATTGCCGGCACAAGAAGGGTACCGGTGAACAGAATTATCATAGGCGATCAAACCCGGCCTGCGGTAACGGCGAAAAATCGTGATTGAGGAAACGCCCGTTGACCCAAAGGCCTAGAGCAGCCGGGCTATGACAGCGCGATCAATAGTGGCTTGGCCCTCTTGCTGAAGAAGCGTTTGATCTCAGCGTTGTGATACTTGGCGAGCCATTCGTATTTCAGACGTACGCTGGGAGTGGTGGCATTTGCGCGTGCTTTGGCAATAACCCGACCGTGGTTCAAAGCCCACTCGTGGCACGCCGACTGCCAAGCTTCGGTCCGCATGCGATCCCGATCTTCTCCAACGATGGCGGGTTCAACCGATTCAAGGCAGATACGTAGATAATTAATGAACCAGTGAGTCTGCCCGTTTGGTAGCTTGCGATGCTGCTTGAGCGTCTTCGCAAAGGGCTCAATATCGTCGCTGTAATAGGTGCGATCAGGGTGCTGGGCGAGGTATTTTCGCAGTGCGGGTGTGATCGCGATCATGGGAACACATGCATCGTGCTCAAGTCTGTATGCGTTCACCATCGCTGGGCTGATCAGGGTGTCTTTGCGATGAAACCAGTACCCGAGATCGACTCCCCCACGAAGGAAAATGCCGCGCTGAACGCAATCGCCTTGCGCGATAGCAAAGCTTGTCAGCTCGCTCATCAAGACGTCAAACGTGCCCTGCAATTTGGTCAGATCGGAGCGCAGCGGTACAGATATGGCGACACAATCCGAAAATGCTAGAACCCGCTTGCCCACGATTTTTTGAGACTCGCGGACAAAGTAGTCCGAAGATTTGTGCTCAAATTCGCCCTGAACGAAAACGACATCGTCGTCGAGTTTCCGCAGATCCTCTTCTGTTTCAATCCGCTGCACTCGATCAGAGAATCCGAGAAGGTCGATGAAGGCGAAAAGCCCATTCTTCAGATTCCTGCGGGTGATCTTCCTTCCCATGTGGTTCCACCAGTTTCCGACTTCCCAAACCCTGCCACTTCGACCAAATCGGTACGCGACTAACGACGCAGAGCGATCCTTAGCCGGCGCGCACGATCCTGAAATGCGCGTTCTCCACCCTCGAGAATCTCACAAGCCATCCGTCTGATCTCAGCCTCCTCGAGGCCGCCCGCCTGGTACGCGATCGAAGGTAAGCCGGTGCCATCATGGGTTCCGACCTCGGCGATGATGATCTGGTCCGCGTCGGTGTTGATGACCAGGTTAGCGTTGTGGGTGACCATGATTACCTGGCGCCTGCGTTTTGCAGCCACAAACAAGGGCACGAGCTCATCATAGATGGATTTCGGGTCTAGGTTCTCTTCGGGCTGATCTATAACCAATGGGCAATCTTCGGAGTCATCGAGCGCAAGATACAGGAGCACCAGAACGATCCCCCGCGTGCCCGGTGAGAGCTTCCTCAGGTCAATCCCGTCATACCGAATGCCGTATTCGATAGAGATATGATCCGTGCTGTACAGCCATTGGGCGAACCGCTTCGACCATGGTCGGTAGTTGGCCTGATCCGACTTCTCGACTGGCGCGTTCGCAAGAAGCGTTTCCTGAAACTTGTCGCGAAAGGCCTGCATCGCTTCTGATACCGCGGCCGAGTCACCTCTCGCCCAGGCCGTTCCAAGCATTTCGTTTGCTTAACGTTCAAGAGAGCCAATGCCTTTGAATGGACCCCCACGCAGGTCAAAAAGGTCCTTTTCTCCCCGCTTGGCCCAGGCCGCGACGTTAACGACACGGCTGACCGAGAATGAAAGTTTGGCGAGCGTGCCGCCTGCCTTCTGCAGTTTCACCATCAACGGAGCGTAGAGCTCGTTGAGGACGCGTTCTTCGGCAACCACGGCGTCGAAAACGCGGATATATCCTGCCTCACGTTCCGCCACCAATGAGATCGCCCTGTCTCGCGCACCAATGAAGTCCTTGAGCTTTTCCTCGAGGCTCTGGAGAACGGTGTTTTCGTCTGCGATCCGCTTGCTCACAGCGGCGAGCTTTTTTGCGGTTTCTTTATCTGCAGCGACGATCTTTTCGATCCGCGCAATTTCGGCTTCGAGTGTAGCCAACGGCATCTTCTCGGGATCATCACTTGGACGGAGAAAAGACCCAGACTCGTCGACCGCCACACTCGGGGTCGTGCCGCGCCACCCTTCCATGCTCTTTGCGGCCTGTTTCGCCTTATCCGTCACGACCCCATCAACGTCCCCGGTGTAAGTCAGAAGGAACCGTTTCCAATCAGCGTCCTCTAACTTGGCGCGCTGGTGTTGTTCGCGCATTGAGCGCAGCGTATCTGGGGCCTTGTTCTGCCGCAGATCCTGAACTTCCGCCTTGATGCTGGTGATCGCCGATTGCTGGTTTGCGTAATACCGGATGTGTCCGCGCACCTTGTCCGCGGCATTGATCAGGTCCTGAAGCCTCTCGGCGATTTTGCTCGGGCCCTTCGGCAGTAGATTCTTGCGATCTGTCTGATAGCGGGCGATCAGCTTCTTCTTCTCATCGACCTGCGTTCTGATTGTCGCGACCTGGCGCGACTTATTGAGCTCGACGCCGATCTGCTCTGACAAGTTCGCCAGGGCCTCTTCTTCCCGAGTGCGCGCGTCGCGAAACTCGCATGCGTGCAGCTCTAGCAGTTCCTGAAAGTTTACTGCCCCGTCTCGTTCCAGAGTTGGATGGGCTTCGAAGATCACCCGCTCGATTTCGGCAATCAGCGATGGCATGCCTTCGTTGGAACACAGATGCTCAACGAACTGCTGCGAAAGGTAGCGCGCCCGCGGATATGCGTCTGAGGACCAATTGACCGGAGAATCGAGGCTCCGTGTCATCGGATCGCGGTTTCCCCAGGTAAGAGTGACTTCCGCTCCGCCGAGGTGTTCAGCTGCACGGTCAAGAAATGACGGGCGTTCGGAATTGTGCTCGTAGGAGTCACAACCTGCCGCGATGATGTCGGCTAATGCGGTCTTTCCCGACCCTCGGGCTCCGATGATGGCAACCAAACCGGGATTGAGACCGACGTGCGGAGTTTTCGCCCATGGTGCGTTCGAGATGACGACCTCGTCGATGATCTGTGAGGGCGTGGCCCAAGATGGCGGGTCTGGCGCGACATACGCTCGTTCGGGGTCCAAGTAGGCCTGCCGCAGTGCGTCGAAACTCGGCTCGCCCTTGATCCAACACAATCGGTCTTCCGCCGGTCGAGCCACATGGTCCAAATCATGTGCGTCCGAACCCCAGATGCAGGGTTTGCAGCCACCATATCGATTACGTAGTTCTTCTTCGGTGGCCTTTCCGTGTCCAAGCCAAAAGTCCCTCTGTTTTAGACTACTGGCAAAGATCGCGTGGGCAGCCTTTTCGATCTCTTCGCGGAGAACGGCGTCGGCCGCCTCCCTAACACCGGACGTCCCATCTGCATTTCCCGACACGGCGATGACGATATTCTCGCTCGCCCAGTCCATCCGGTGCGCTTCCATCAGATTATCGAGGGACACCTTGAACTGAGTGCATCCGTGTTGGAGGGCGTCCTCGTCGTCTGTCTTGTTTAGGTCTGCGCGCCGACCCAGCCGGATGAGATCGGTCGGCGTACAAGCGAATTGGTCTCCAAACGCAGAGAATGTGAGCCGGCCCAGGAATCGATTCAGCTCGTCGATATGGTTCGGGTCGTCGGGGCAGACCAGAAGATGGATATTGACGAAATGACCCTTCACCGTGCCGGTATTGAGACGGAGTTCGATGTTGGGAAAAAGGAGGTCGCAGTCTGGGAGTCGACCGCTCTTCTTGTGTTCGAGAACCCGCTCATATGACCGGGTCACGCAGTAGTCGGTAATTCCGATCGCGCGCAAGCATGGCGAGGCGGCCTCGAGTGCCGAGAGATAGTCGTCCCAGCCATTCGCGGGGTACTGATCGTTCAGGACTGTTCCCGGAGCATGAATATGCGGCTCCCATCGATGCCACTCTGATCCTCTCGACACCACGTCCAATGAACGTCCCTCCCATGCATAGTCTGCTTGACTAATGACTTTCTTTGCCTTGCCTATCGTTGATGAAGTTTTCCAGTTGTTCAATACTGACCATGACTTCTTCAAACTTTGGCGGTGTACCGAATATCATGGCCGACATTCGTTCATAGTCGGCCTCCAGTTTCTTACGCATCTCCTCTGTCGGCATCAGGCGGTACGAGCCCGGTTCCGCCCGTTCGTATCGGTGATCAGGCGCACGAAACATGAGCTGCTTGTGCTGACGGCATGCTTCGGCCAGATCACGCATTGAGGCTGTCTTCTCGCCGTATTCCGAATGCCGCCAAATCTGGTGGACGTCATAGTAGTGCCGGGAATAGCGATTGAGATCAGGAACCGGTCGGCCGGGATCATTATCTGCGGCGCGTTTTTCCGTCATTTCCGTCAAGGCGTGCAGGATCAGCACCTTTTCCCAGAAGGTGCGTTCCGGCTTTACCGTCGTCACGCCACCAAATTTGAGATCTGCACCATTTGGGAGTTCGTCTGCCACATAAGGGACTATCTCACGCGCTTCGACAGGAACGGGGTCGGGTCGGGCGCCGCCCTCTATACGTACTGCGGCTTGGACATAGCCCTCTCCGGATCCAAATGCACTGTCATAGCCGACCACCAGGACATCGAGTGCATCCTTGTTCCGATAAGGATCGAAGCCAAATTCAACGGAGAAATGACCAGTTCTTCCTGACAGTTCCTCGACGGTTGCTATCTCTTTCAGCATCTGATCGCGGAGCGTTCCCGAGATGTATTTGCGGGCCGCTTCGTCGACCTCCTCGGCGAGGGCCTTTTGCTGTTTGGTGATGGAGGGCAGTGCGGCGATGTCCGTCTCGAGCGGGACATTGAGGTCGCCTTTGAATATTCCGATATCGATGTCTTCGGAGAACCGCCTAATAAGCCCATATGCCTTGCTCAGGCTGGTGCCGCCCTTGAAATAGAGATGCACCGGGTCGTTCTTGCGCCGGTTGAACAGGAAATCGAGAACCCAGCAAACATAGAGGTCTTTCTCAACATTTTCGGCGCGTGTTTCCAGTTTGGCTGCGACCGCCGAAAAGAGGGCTTGGCGTTCATCGGTACTCGAGCCGAGGATTTCAGCGAAGGCCTTCTGCATGTGCCCCCGTCGTATCAGATGGCTGCGATGCGTCGTTCGAGTTTTCGTCGGTCGACAGTGTTCGCGTGATTTTTTCGATTACCGGGTACATCCAAGCGGAAACAGCTTGGATATTCTGATTTAGGTCTTGAACAATTGCGTCGCGCTCCGGAGCGCTTGAGAGCCGTCGGACAATCCCGTTGACGGCCGCATCCAGGCTCGTGCGATCGTCGCGAAACCATGACAAAGCCTGAACCACGCGCATGGCCGGCCGTCCGGCCCAGAAAGCTGTCTTGGCGGAGATCCGCTTGAAGTCGAGTTTGTAGACGATAGGTTCTTTCGCGTTCGGGTCTCCAGTGTTGGCGACGATTTCGATCGTCCTTGGGTAGGTGTCGGCATAAATCGTGCTTCGGGCCGGGACTGCCGTCGTCAGCCCCAAATCGTTGGCCGCCGTCATTCCATCGACGAGGACCCGCAGCTTGTCGCGCCGCGCGATTGCATCGACAAATGATGCGATCGAAGGGAACACCATCTTGCCAGTTAGTTTGCTTGTGGTCGGCTTGTCATAGAGGCCTCGACACGGGCGCCGGATATCTCCACTTTTGGCCAACCGTTGCAGGGCCTTCTCGATCCCGTTCGGACTTGCAATGTCTAGGAAGTCTGCTCGCGACCACACCCCAGCGGGGGCACCCGCTGCGATACGCGCGTGAACGCGGTTAAGTGTGTCGGACGTGGGGTTAGGCATTGGATTCCCTCATTGAGTGACCGAAGATTATATACAAATTTTGGTCAGTGCCAACGAGGTCGACCTAATACGGCTTCACGCGTGCAACCTGACAAGAGCTCCTAAAAAATTTTCACCGCGTCATCGCGTACCTTGCGGCATTCCTCCAGATTGCGATTCGAACCGCCATGGCTTATATTTCCGACTCGGAGCCGATCGCCAGGGCTGCAAGCGACCCAAAAGGCGGCAGTGAATTCGATTTGAAAACCTGAACGGCAACCATTCAGCCGGCGCAGGGTGTTCATGAAGCGCTTGCGACCACCCCTCACAGACGCCGGTGAGAAATGGATTGTCATGTCTATCCAAAAAGAATGCGCAGACCGTCTGCGCGAGACCTATCGCAACCTGACCGGATCCAAACTGAAATCCGGCCACGCCCATGAACTCGTTGCTGCTTATTTCGGCTACGGGACCGCGGCAGCGCTTCAAGCCGAAGTCGAATATCCAGTCGAAGCCATAGAGGCTGCAGCGGTTCTTATTCCCGACCTCGCTCTGATGGGCCGACGGCAAAGTGAGCTCAATCAGGTCCCCACCGATCTTCAACCCGTCGACGACCTTGCAAAGGAAATCACCGCATACTTGGTCGATGAGGGTTATTTCTCCGGCAAGGTCTGGCACGCTAGAGACCTCAGCGACGAGATTAACTCCTATGTCATGGAAGACCCGATGCTCATCGAGGATGCACTGTCGGGAGAGATTGCTTCGACGAATGCCTATTTCGATGAGCTCTATATCGATGAAGTCGTGGTCGACGTCACGGACGACGCCTTTGTTGCTACGCTCACTGGTTCATTGAACGGAGAGCAGGACCAGGATCGGGTTTTCCACGGAGACAAGATAAACTTCACCAGCACTATGACGATGTATCGGATTGCGGCCCGCATCGCGTACCAAGAGCCGGACTTCGAGACAGGTGGAAGCGTCGACGACTCAATGTATTATGAAGACGACCCGGCTTAAAGGTCAGGTAGAGGGATCGTGTTGTTGTTTTTGATCCCTATTCACCAAGCTCTGGCCTGTGCGACTTGGTTTCAAAAATGGCAGCGGTGTTGCTGCGCTCTGCGTTACCCTACGAGGCCGCCCGTGCTGTGCGCGGCAAGCTGAGGCAAGAGGCGGCGTTCGATGCGCCGATCAGCCCTACGACTTTGTCGATATGCTCAGGCGGAACCCGCATACGCGCACCTTGCAAGGCAGCAATGATCGCTTCGATCTGTCTTTGGCGTCCGAGCACCGCTTCAGTGAAGCTGTCCGTCAGCAGCTCTGCCGTGGAAACGACCGGCAAAGACCCGAAGCGCGAGGCGCAGATTTTCCGCGCCTTCCGCTCGTCGATCATCGCTATTCCGTTCATCTGGACGGCACAGGCGATCGTCGCCGCCTCTCCGTCATCAAGCGTCATCGCAGCCGAGCCGCTGATCAGAGTTTCGTAAATCGCAAGCCCTGCCGCGTCGAGGGCGGCGCCGCCGACTACTCCGGCGTCTACAAGAGCCTTCAACCGTTCTTCGTCTTTGTGGCCGTTACGCGAACCGTGACGCAGTTCCGCACGAACATTGCCCGTGACGGCAAAAGGGGACGGAACGGCACCCAGTATCGCGGCGGCACAATCCGTAGCGTTGAGATTTATAACAACGCTTGCATCAATCACGATCGTTCGCGGGGCCTTAGTAAGGAAGCTTGACAAGCTCATTGGCCTCGCTTTCCTCGTTTTCGACTCCGTCCAGCAGCTCCCGTACCTCATGGCGATCGAGCTTGAGAAGGCGCGCTAGCTGCCCTTCGCTATAGAAGCCGCGCTTCCACGCTTCGCGCGCGAGCAGCGCCAGCCGCGGCGGCACCGCCCCTTGTGCTTCAAGAAGACTGCTGCCGCGGACAGGAAGTTCCCCCAGCACTTGACGCGCCTGCTCGTCGGTGATCCCGCCATTGGCCTGAAACCAGTCCCAGGTGCCGTGCTTGGCAATCCTCAATTCTTCAAGCCTGCGAACAATGGCCTCACGGGCGACCCCGAAGGCGCTTGCCAAAAGGATTATGTGCCGGCGCGTGAGATGGCTTTGTCCGGCAGTGATTTCAGCAAAGCGTTGTCTCACCGCCCGTGCAGGAGTGACGAAGCAACGTCCGAAATGGTCTGCATAGCGCTCTTCTCGGGAGTGCGGTACTTCGCCTTCCGTTAGGATCTCTGGTTGCCGTCTTGCCGAGTTGAAATGACCGAGTTCGTGAGCGCCGGTTTGAATGATGCGACCGACCGGATGAGCGGCATTGAGTAGCATGCACGCGCCCACTGCCTCGTTATAGGCGAACAGCCCCGAAATCTTCCCGTCCAGAGGCCGGACATAGACCCTTATGCCAAGCTGGAGATCAAGCAACGATACAATATCGAGAACCGGTCCCGCCCCGAGCCCCATCCAGTCACGAAGGTCCTGCGCGTCCTGCTCCGCCTGCTGCCGGACATCGCCCGGCAAGATAGGCCGTTCGGGAGGGTAGTTACGCACACGCTTGATGCCGAGCGCGTTTTCAAGTTCGACTTCGGCGCTGACCAGATCGTTAAGAAGGCCGGCCGCGCGCTCGGCAGCGTCGTCCGCACTTTGGGCAAGCTTGCGGAACCTCGGCACCATATCCAGATGGACGGCTTCCTGCCGGAGGATAGCATTCGCGGAAGTTCCGTAATGCGAACAGAGCTCTTGCAGCTCGTTCGTCTTAATACGGCGCTGTCCCCGTTCGATGGCAACGATAGTCGTGCGCGCAACACAGATTTTTTCGGCAGCGGCAGCCTGCGTTAGTCCGGCGGCCTCGCGCGCGATGCGCAGCCGCTCCCCGATTTCACTGTCTGGCAGGCTTTCTATCATTGCGCTCATAGGCCTGCCCGTACCCACTGCCTGACAAAAGAATTACTTCCCATCGAACGAACGAACTCCTTCCATTCACCGGTATGTTCCGACAGCATCCGCGTCAGAGATTCTTTAGTTTGCTCTTTGCCCAGCCCGAGTGCCGGCCCGAGCAAGGCGGCATGGCGGCGAACGACGGGGAGGCCATCTTTGGACGCCAAGTCGGCCAAATGATCCAAGTGCAAGACACCCGCAATCGCATACTGGCGGTAGGCGGGAGTCATCCTCGTAAAGTCGCGGTCGACGGCCTCATCCAGACTGGCAGCCGTCAAATCAGTGCAGACATAGGCGTCGTCTGCCTCGGTTAGACCGGCCGCGTGGACGCTTAGCCGCCGCAACATACAGGCAGCGCAAACCCCGCATTGACGCCTCTTGCCGTTGACCGAACACCAGCGGTTGCTTCTCCAGCACGACCGCGTCGTATGCCAGTTGCTTCCTTCGGGAAGGGTAGCGAACGACCGCAAGGTTTCCCCTTTCGTGTTCCACAACCGCGGGAAAACGTAGCGGATTTCCTTCCCGAAAAGCGCTTTCAGCAGCCGCTCCATCCTTTGCGTGAACCGCGGATGGTTCCGGTAGTCCGGATAGGCATGAACGACGGGAGCGATGGCTGGTCCAATGGCACCCTGCCCGCTTTCGGGGATGATGATTTCGCTCGCGCCGGACAGATACGCCGCAATGCCACTTATCAGAGCAAACTTGAACCCGCGACTCCGCGCGCTGGCTTCCCTGTTTGGCATATTGCAGGGAACGTCATAGGGAACCATGGTAAAGGGTTCGCGCCGGTTCTTCTTGTCCGGCCGCCCGATATCGTTGCTGCCCACGCGGACGCGCACGAGCTTTGGTCCCAGCCCCGAACCGATCAGCCCCGCTACGGCGCGTGAATCCATTCCGTCGCTGAACGCCATTATCGCTTCGGTCGCCACGGGCAGATTCAGGTAGGCACTTTGCGGGGACGGCGCCGCCTTGGCTCGGGCGACAAACTCGACCGACCAGTAATCGCCCGTCAGGAAGCCCGCAGTATCAAGCAAGGCCTCCGACAGCTCGCTTTCATTCCATCGATCGGGGTCATGGACAGGAATACGCAGCGAAATTCGGCGCGCCCATCCCCTCGGGGGTCGCTTCAATATCCTGTCGCCATATTCGATCGCCGCCGCGACGACCATGGCGTCATAGATGAGGGGCTCCCAGCTTGCGAAAGCATAGGTCTCAAGGGCTTCGGTAGAAAACTCGAAATCCCGCCCGAGATCGAAGGGAACCCAGCCACAGGACGCAGCGCCCCCGCTTTCGACGACTTCGATCGACCTTTCAGGAATCCAGATTTGAGTGGCACCGGAACTCATAGGGGAGGCCCCTCGTCGAGTCCGGTATGTCTGGGCAGGCGCGAGGCGGGCTTGCGCCCTGCACCGGGTGAAGCCAGATCGCTCGCGAGCGCACTGAAAGCAAAACCGCTGCGGGTCGCATCAAGGCGGTCACGAACGAAGCAAGCGCTTCGCGCACTGGCTTCGCGCAGGTAGTGTTCTTCTACGCCGCGGAAGTGATCGCGGGTATGCTGTTCAAGCGCGTTCGTCAATGCCGTCCGGCAGGCGGCATCGCCGAACAGTCCGTCGCACGCGGCCTCGATCGCGCAGTCGATGAAGGCGTTGCCTAAAGCGGAACCGCGGCAGCCTGATCTGAGCGCTTCTATTTCTGCCAGCCGGTCTTCGGCGAAAAGATAGCCCTGACTTCCGGCACCCAACACCTCGCGAACCGCTTCGACCGGAAGCCCTTGTGCGTCTTTGCGCAATGCATGGGTGACGGCCTCGCGCACGTCTTCGGCCGAAAAAATCGACTTGGCGGCCCTTTCGGCTACGTCCCTCCAGCGCTGCAGCATCGGCAGGCTTCTATGCGGTCCATCGCTCATGGTAAATCTCCATGTCAGAAATATAACGAAAAATATCTGACAATGTCAAATTTTGCTGCAGGCGTTTGATTTGTCACTTAGCGTCGCCCTCCGGGCCGGGCTGTTGGCAAAGCTGAAGCCCGCACGCGGTCTTCCCCCATCCGGGCGTCCATCCCTGACGCTGGCAGTAGGTTGCCCCAGGCGCGAACAGGAAAAGTCCCGTGCCGCTTGCGCGCAGCGGCCGGCAAGGGACGCTGTCGCCGCTTCTGGCGACGAAAATGCCGACCCTGCACAACTCCAGCGCACCATCCACGCCCTTGTCCTGCCTTGCCCTTCGCGGCCTCCGGTTTCACCTCCCGAAATGCTAGGGAACGGAAACCCGAACAAAGGACCGCACGGAACGCGGAAAATGAATGGAAAAAGCAGACCTTAAAGAGCTGAAGGAAAAAGTCGCCTGCGGCGCCGTTCTTGAGTCTTCCGGCTTTGCCGTCGACAGGCAGGAAAGTACACGCAGGGCGGTCAAATATCGCCGCGACGGCAACATCATCATTGTCATTCATGAAGGGAGGGGCTGGTTCGATCCCCTGTCCGAGGCCAAGGGCGACGTGTTTCGCCTCGTCGAACATCTCGACGGTCTCCCGTTTGCTGCGGCCCTTCATGTCGTCACAGACCTCGTCGGTTTTAGGCCGGCTGAGCCCGCCTGGATACGCCAGGCCAGGGAGAAGGCGCCGCACCAGACGGGAACGCAACGCTGGCAAAACCGCCGCAAGCCTTGGTGCGGTTCGTCGTCCTGGCGCTATCTGCACGATGCGCGCGGCATCCCCGAACCGATTCTGAGACGAGCCGTTGCGGACGACCTGCTACGCGATGGTCCGCACGGCAGCATGTGGGCCGGTCATACCGACGAGGCCGGTCACGTCACCGGCTGGGAGGAACGGGGGCCGAGGTGGCGCGGGTTCGCGAGCGGTGGCGCCAAGATCCTGTTCCGGTTGGGGCCGGTTGATGCAACGCGTCTCTGCGTCACCGAGGCGGCGATCGACGCCATGAGTCTAGCGGCAATCGAAGACTTGCGACCCGGATCGCTTTACCTAAGCACCGGCGGAGGCTGGTCGCCTTCGACCGAAGCGGCCCTGCACGGGCTTGCCAGCCGCCCCGACGTTCTCCTGGTCGCGGCCACAGACGCCAACAGCCAGGGCGAGACCTTTGCAGAGCGCCTACGGATCCTCGCGGAAGAGAACGGCTGCAACTGGCAGCGGCTCAGACCACCGTCCGACGACTGGAACGCCTGTTTGAAAGAGAAAGAGTGAGAAAGGAAAACGAGAGGAGAATGAAGAAAAACGGCTGCCGCATGCCCGCTGCCTGCGTCAAGGGTGAAGCTCCGCCCGGCTGACGCCGGCCCTTGACCCAGGTCACCGGAGAGGCGGCGCCAAGAAAGGGTCCGGAAGGGCTGAAGAAGATGGTTATACCGACAGGGTGCACCGCGCTCCAGCCCGTGACAGGCCTTGAAGGAGCCCGCCATGACCTCTCCCATCCGCAAGATCTATTTCGGTGTTACCGACCGCCGTCAGATGTTCCGTCTCTTCGACCGTCACGCCCGGCGACCCGATCGCTGGCAGAAGGATGATAGTGCGCTTTACGCCGGCGAATGGTTCGAGATCGCGCAAGACCAGCACGATTATATGCTCGACATCCTGCCGCCGCTCTGGATGCGCGGTGACATGTTCGCCATGCGCGAATTCCTGACCGGCAGCGTCACCAGCGTCTTCTATAACTTGCACATCAACGGCGCGATGCGGTTCTTCCACGCCTATTGCGATCTGTCCGATCCGCGCTCTCCCTATGCCATGCGCGAGGCTATCGCCCTCCGCGAGCGCTGGCCGGTTAAGGCGATGACCCGCGAGGAGCGGCTCGAACATATCTGGAGTGCCACCCATGACGATTATCGCGGATATGCCGGCGAGGGATTTAGCCCTAAGCATCGCGGCAAGCGCACCGTTTTCGTGCACAGTCAGCCTGGGACGCGGTTTCAGCTGCTCGAAAGCCTGAGCGACGCGCAGATTTCGGAAAAGCTGCCCGTTCAACTGCGCCACCTTCCTGCGCTTGCAGCCGCGTGAGGTGCGCCATGTTCACCTTTGCAATTTCCGCAGTCCGCAAGGTCATTGCGCGCGGTGAAGCAGATGCCGCCGCCAATGGCGGTTTCCGCAATCCCTATTTTGGCGATCGATCAAGCGAGCGCGAAAAGCCAGGGTTCTGGCTGGTAGGCGACGAGGGCGTCTACGTCATGTCGAACGGCAAGCTCACCGAGGGAAAAAGACCGCTCGTCGTCTATGCCGGCGAATGCGATCCGAAGGCCAATTCCGACTGGTGGGACTACAAGCGTCAGCATTTTGGCGGCGACGATGGCGTCGAGTTTATCGATGCCGATCTGCTCATTCCAAGTTTTGACCGGAAACCCGAGGCCACTCATCTCGGCATACAGCTTACCGAGAACGACATCTCGTTCTCGCTGATCACCCGCTAACCCCTTTTTAATCCCGCACGGTTCCCACACTGCCGGTTCGCCTGGCGGTGCGGTCTCGTGCGCCCGCAATCCAGGAGAAACCCACCATGGCTGACCACGATCCCTTCAATCTCGACATGTTCGGTAGCTCGCAGAATGCGCTCTCTTCCGGGCTGGGCTTCGGCGTTACCGCCTTTATCGAAAACCCGGTGATCGAACCGGACGAGACTGCCCGACCGACTGCGACCGCTCCGGTCAAGCGGTCCAAAAGCTGGCAGCTGACTGAGCGACAGTCCTCGGAAGCAACTGAGCGCGGCAGCAATTTTCGTCTTCTTGGAAGCCGCGCATTGGCGAAGGGCTGGAAAGCCCGCGCCCGCGACAATCTCGAGGCGATCCGGCTTGCCACGGCGATCGCGGTCGAGGACCGGCCCGCGAGTAGGGAAGAGCAGGCGCGTCTCATCCGTTTCACCGGCTTCGGTGCCTCCGACCTCGCCAACGCCATCTTCACCCGGCGGGGCGAGGACGGTTTTTGTACTGGCTGGGAAGACCTTGGAGAGGGCTTGCAGGAGGCGGTGAGCGACGCCGATTACGCCTCGCTTGCCCGCTGCACGCAATATGCGCATTTCACGCCCGAGTTTATCGTCCGGGCGATGTGGAAGGGACTGGAACGCCTTGGCTGGCGCGGCGGACGCGTGCTTGAACCGGGGATCGGCACGGGGCTTTTCCCGGCATTGATGCCGGAGGCATTCCGTGAGACCTCGTTCGTCACCGGTGTTGAGCTCGATCCGGTGACCTCGCGGATCGCCCGGCTGCTGCAGCCGGTTTCCCGGATCGTCGAGGGCGATTTCGCGCGCACAGATCTGCCGGCGCATTTCGATCTCGTTATCGGCAATCCGCCCTTTTCCGACCGGACTGTACGCTCCGACCGTGCATACCGTTCAATGGGACTGCGGCTGCATGACTATTTCATTGCGCGGTCAATCGATCTTTTGAAACCCGGCGCGCTCGCCGCGTTCGTCACTTCATCGGGCACGATGGACAAAGCGGATGCGACAGCCCGCGAACATATCGCCAGATCGGCCGATCTGATCGCCGCGATCCGCCTGCCCGAAGGCAGCTTCCGGCAAGATGCGGGAACCGACGTCGTCGTCGATATCCTGTTTTTCCGCAAGCGCAAGCCGGGCGAGCCGGAGGGAGAAGCGGCCGGGCCGGATCTGGCCGAGGTTGTTCCCGCCAGCGAGGACGTTGAGGCCATCCGCGTCAATCGCTGGTTCGCCGAGCATCCCGATCACGTGCTCGGCCACCACGCCATCACGTCCAGTCCCTTCGGAGAGACTTATACCTGCCTTCCCAGTGACGGTGACCTTGAGGCTGATCTCGATGCGGCCATCCTTTCTCTTCCGGAAGCCCTCTATGACGGCGAGCCCGACGCGATCGATTTCGATCTCGAGCTTCACCCGGCAGGTATCGATGTCGCCAGACCCGAGCAGTCCCATGTCCGCGAGGGCAGCTTCTTCTTCGACGCCACGAAAGGCCTGATGCAGGTGATCGACGGCAAACCCGCCTCGGTTCCCCTCCGCAAGGGACGGTCGGGTGAAGGGTTCTCGGAAAAGCAGATCAACATCGTCAAAAAGCTGATCCCGATCCGCGATGCGGTGCGTGCTGTGCTGAAAGCCCAGGAGACCGATCAGCCGTGGCGGGACCTTCAGGTGAAGCTGCGCATCGCCTGGTCGAGCTTCGTGCGCGACTTCGGTCCGATCAATCACACCAGGGTCTCGATCGCCGAGAACCATGAGACCGGCGAAACCCGCGAGACGCATCGCCGGCCCAACCTGCAGCCTTTCCTCGACGATCCGGACTGCTGGCTCGTCGCCTCCATCGAGACCTACGATCTCGACACGGATACGGCCAAGCCCGGTCCGATTTTCTCCGAACGGGTGATTGCACCGCGGGTCGCCCCGGTCATCACCAATGCCGCGGATGCGCTCGCCGTCGTCCTCAACGAGCGCGGCCGTGTCGATCTCGACCATATTGCCGAGTTGCTGCATGAAGACCGCACCACTGTGATTGAGGCGCTTGGCAGCGCGATCTATCGGGACCCGGCAGATGGCTCGTGGCAGACCTCCGACGCCTATCTCTCAGGCCCGGTGCGCGACAAGCTGGCGATGGCGCAAGCTGCAGCCGAACTCGACCCGGCTTTCAAACGCAATGTCGAAGCGCTCGAAGCGGTGCAGCCGGTCGATCTCAGCCCGTCTGGCATCACCGCGCGTCTTGGGGCTCCCTGGATCCCCGCCAGTGACGTCGTCGATTTCGTGAAGGAGACGATGGGAGCGGACATCCGCATTCACCACCTGGCCGAACTCGCCTCCTGGACGGTCGATGCCAGGCAGCTCGACTATCGCGCCGAAGGCACCTCCAAATGGGGCACCAAGCGCCGGCACGCCGGTGAGCTGCTGGACGACGCGCTCAACAGCCGGGTGCCGCAGATCTTCGACACGATCAGGGAGGGGGACAGCGAGCGCCGGGTTTTGAATGTCGTCGACACCGAGGCGGCAAAGGAAAAGCTCGCCAGGATCAAAACCGCGTTCCAGACATGGGTCTGGTCCGATCCGGATCGGACCGACCGGCTGGCACGGGTCTATAACGACACCTTCAACAATATCGCTCCCCGATCCTTCAACGGGGACCATCTCCAGCTCCCGGGCGCCTCCGGCGCCTTTTGTCTTTACGGCCACCAGAAACGCGGTATCTGGCGGATCATCTCAGCCGGCTCGACTTATTTGGCCCACGCCGTCGGTGCCGGCAAGACCATGACGGTGGCGGCCGCCATCATGGAACAGCGCCGGCTTGGCCTGATCTCGAAAGCCATGCTGGTCGTGCCCGGTCATTGCCTGGCGCAAGCCGCCCGTGAATTCCTGGCGCTCTATCCGACGGCCCGCATCCTTGTCGCCGACGAGACGAATTTTTCCAAAGACAAGCGTCATCGCTTCCTGTCGCGCGCCGCGACGGCGACCTGGGACGCGATCATCATCACCCATTCGGCCTTCAAGTTCATCGCGGTCCCCGCCGCCTTCGAAAAGCAGATGATCGAGGATGAGCTTGCGCTCTACGAAGACCTGCTCACCCGGGTCGAGAGCGACGACCGGGTGTCGCGCAAGCGCCTGGAGCGGCTGAAGGAAGGCCTGAAGGACCGGCTGGAATCCCTCGGCTCGGTCAAGGACGACCTCCTGACCATCTCCGAGATTGGGATCGATCAGATCATCGTCGACGAGGCGCAGGAGTTCCGGAAACTCTCCTTTGCGACCAACATGTCCACCCTGAAGGGCGTCGATCCGAACGGCTCGCAGCGCGCCTGGGATCTCTATGTCAAATCCCGCTTCATCGAGACGAAGAACCCGGGCCGGGCGCTCGTGCTGGCGTCCGGCACGCCGATCACCAACACCCTTGGCGAGATGTTCTCGGTGCAGCGGTTCCTTGGGTTCGATGCCTTGAAAGAGCGTGGCCTGCACGAATTCGACGCCTGGGCCTCGACCTTCGGGGATGTCGCAACCGAACTCGAACTGCAACCGTCCGGCAAATACAAACCCGTCTCGCGCTTCGCCACCTTCGTCAATGTGCCGGAACTGATCGCGATGTTCCGCTCCTTCGCCGATGTCGTGCTCCCGGCCGACCTGAAGCAGTATGTGAAAATTCCAGCGATTTCGAGGGGCAAGCGCCAGATCATCACCGCCAAGCCGACAGAGTATTTCAAGCTCTACCAGCAGGTCCTCGAGGCGCGGATCTTGGCGATCGAGAAGCGCGAGGGTCCGGCGCAGCCCGGCGATGATATTCTGCTCTCCGTCATCACCGATGGGCGCCATGCTGCCATCGATCTCAGGCTGGTCGATTTCGGCGAGGAGAATGAGCCCGACAACAAGCTCAACAAGCTGATCGAGAACAGCTTCCGCATCTGGAAGGAAACTGGCGACAACACCTATCTCACCCGCGAGGGCAAGACTTTCGATTTGCCCGGCGCGGCGCAGATGATCTTCTCTGACCTTGGCACGATCAACGTCGAGAAAACACGCGGCTTTTCCGCCTATCGCTGGATCCGTGACGAGCTGATCCGGCGCGGAGTTCCCGCCTCCGAAATCGCCTTCATGCAGGATTACAAGAAGACGGAGGCCAAGCAGCGGCTCTTTGCCGACGTCAATGCCGGCAAGGTCCGCTTCCTGATCGGCTCGTCAGAGACGATGGGGACCGGCGTTAATGCGCAATTGCGCCTGAAGGCGCTCCACCATCTCGACGTGCCATGGCTCCCCTCCCAGATCGAGCAGCGCGAGGGCCGCATCGAGCGGCAGGGCAACCAGCATGACGAGATCGATATCTTCGCCTATGCGACCGAAGGCTCGATGGACGCGCAGATGTGGCAGAACAACGAGCGCAAGGCCCGCTTCATCGCCGCAGCCCTTTCCGGCGACACCTCCGTGCGCCGGCTCGAAGATTTGGGCGAGGGGCAGGCCAACCAGTTCGCCATGGCGAAGGCCATCGCATCGGGCGATCAGCGCCTGATGCTGAAGGCGGGACTGGAAGCCGACATCGCCCGGCTTGAGCGTCTGCGCGCCGCGCATCGCGACGATCAATTCGCGGTTCGCCGCCAGGTCCGCAATGCCGAGCGCGACATCGAGCACGATACGCGGCGGATCGCCGAGATCGGCAAGGACATCGAACGCAGGATCCCGACCAGTGGCGATGCTTTCGCTATCACCGTTGGCGGACAATCCTTCACCGAGCGCAAGCCCGCCGGCCGTGCTCTCATGAAGGAAATCATGACCCTCGTGCATCTGCGGGAGGAGGGCGAGACAACCATTGCAAGGATCGGCGGTTTCGACCTGGTCTTCTCCGGCCAGCGTTTGGGTCAGGACGATTTCCGCTATGACGTAACGCTTGTGCGCACTGGCGCGGAGACCGGGATCGATCTTGCTCTGACTGTCACGCCGCTCGGCGCGGTCTCGCGCGTAGAGCACGTGCTTTCCGGTTTCGAGGAGGAGCGGGCGCAATACCGCTTCCGTCTCGACGATGCAAAGCGCCGGCTTGCTTCCTATCAGTCTCGTCAGGGCGGGGAATTCGGCTTCGAAGAGGAACTCGCCGAAAAACGCCGGCAGCTTACGGAGATTGAGAGAAACCTCGCCGATGACGTTGCAACGGTGGCGTTACCCACCGAGCAGGCGGCGTGAAGCAATGGTCCCTAACGCAGTCGATCCTCGTCATCGATCAACTCCAGGCAACAAGATGCGGAGGTCCCCCATTTCCAGAGCACCAGGTTCATGTCACCGGGACCGGCCCCCTTGGCAAAGCTGCGAACGAGCAGCCCATTGTAGCCGGCAGTGACCAGATCGCTCGCAAAGCGCTGGGTCCGTGCTTGTCCCCTGGTCTTCATTTGGTCGCGCCAGGCCGGATCGGCCAGGGCGACCTCATTGAGTCCTACGGCTTCAAGGGCCGCTCGGTCGGTTGTATCGAAGACCATCTCGATCTCTGCGCGGTAGCAGACGAGCGTGGTCGGCTGCAGATCGCCAACCTGATTGGCTTCCCGCAAGGCCGTCAGCACCGATGTCGATGTGTAGAGCGCGGGTACGCCTTTAGGGTTGAACCGGCCGCCATAAAGTGCGGCTCCCCGCCCGGACATCGGTTCACGCGCATAGACCGGATTGAGCGCCCGGTAGAGTTTTCCGGAATAGCTGACCATCGCTCTCAAGCGTAAACGCCGGCGTCGACCGCGTCGATGAAGTCAAGAACCTCCTCGGCGCGGCCTTCCCGCACCAGCTGCATGGCCGTCCGCCCCGAAAATCCGGACAGCGGCTCTGAGCGAAACCAGGCATAAGCCATCAGGGCAGAACCGAAACGCGGCTCTACCTTGTTGACGATCTCAACCATCTCACGCAACCGCCGCTGGGTCTTGTCGGATCGCACCCGATCCTTGCGCTGTACCGCATCCTTGCCGAGACCGACGGTTCGCGCGATTTCCTCGCTGGTCGTACGAAAGGCCTTGGCGATCTTGTTCGGCGCAAACAGCCCGTGATCCGAATAGGCTGCGAGATCCATGATGTTGCTCCACGTAAATGCCGCTGATTTAGTCGCAATATAGCGTCATTATGAGCGTCATTCAATAGAAGTCCAGAATCCTTAGGGGCAAAACAGATCCTCTGTTGCCTGCCCCTTGCACTCAATTTCGAAAACCCCGCAGGCGAAGGAAGAGGAGAGAGGGGGAAGAAAGGAAGGCGACCGGTCACAGATCGGTCGAACTGGTGACGCTTGCGCTCAACCGCGCCGCTCGCAATCCCGGCCCGTCGTCCTGCGCAGGGCTGTCAGCCCCGCTCGCCTTTCCAGGCAGGGATGCTCGGCCGCAGTTGCACCGGCCCGCCCGCTCAGCGGTCCGGGGGATGTCTTCAGGAAGAAGACCAGAAAGGGAGTCGGCGTGGTGCCGGGTCCACTTTAGATCCCGAAAAGGAGCTTCCCATGCATATCATGAAGATCGATCCCCGTGCGCTCAAGGACAATCCCGACGATGCCCGCCGCTCGAAATCGAGCCCGCAGGCCGATGCCCTGATGGTGGCCACGATCAAGGCCGTCGGCATCATCCAGCCGCCGGTGGTCTCACCTGAGACCGACGGTGGCAACAGCTTCATAATTCAGGCCGGTCACCGCCGCACCAGAGGCGCGATCGCCGCCGAACTCGACGAAATCGAGGTGCTCGTAGACGACGCGGCCGAGGACGGCGGTGCCATGCGCTCCATGGTCGAGAATATCGCCCGGGAACCGCTCAATCCCGTCGATCAATGGCGCGCCATCGAGCGCCTGTTCGCGCTCGCTTGGAGCGAGGAAGGCATTGCGGCAGCGCTTTCGCTTCCCGTTCGCCAGATCAAGAAACTCCGGCTTCTCGCGAATGTGCTGCCCGCGATGCTCGACCAGATGGCCAGGGGCGATATGCCAGACGAGCGGCAGCTCAGGACCATCGCGTCGGCCTCGCTTGCCGAACAAAAGCAAGTCTGGAAAGCGCATAAGCCGAAGCGAAACGAGACAACCTCCTGGTGGTCGGTCGCCAACGGTCTTTCCAAGACCCGCATGTATGCCCGTGACGCCAGTTTCGACGATGAGCTTGCGACGGCTTACGGCATCGCCTGGGTGGAGGACCTGTTCGCTCCGGCCGACGAAGACAGCCGCTACACGACGGACGTCGAGGCATTTCTCGGCGCCCAGCAGGAATGGATGACCAACAATCTGCCGAAAGGCGGCATCATCACCGAAGTCAACGGCTGGAACGGACCGGAACTCCCGAAGAAGGCCGAGCGCGTTTATGGAAAGCCGAAGAAGTCCGACCAGACTGCCATGTATCTCGACCGCGATGGCAAGGTGCAGTCAGTGGTCTATCGGATGCCCGAGCCGAAAGCGGTCACCGGAAAACAGTCGAGCGACAAGACGGAGGAGGGTAGTGCCGCTCTGCCGGCGCAGCGCCCGGATGTTACCCAGAAGGGCCAGGACATGATCGGCGACTTCCGCACCGACGCGCTCCACGAGGCGCTCGGCCGCGCACCGATCGAGGACGATACGCTGATGGCGCTGCTCGTCATCGCCTTTGCCGGCAACAATGTCCGCGTCGATACGGGAGCGGGCAATTCCATCTCCTTCCGCAGCAGAATAGCACCCCTTGCAGCCTCTCTCGTCGATGAAACCGGCAAGTTCTCTTTCGACATGGATAGGCTCAGGGTCGCGGTGCGATCGATCCTGATCGAGGTGCTGTCGTGCCGACGCAACATGTCGAACAGCGGCATTGTCTCCCGCATCGCCGGCGACGTCGTTGGTGCCGACAACTTCCTGCCCAACATGGGGACGGAGGATTTTCTCCTGTGCTTGTCACGTCAGGCGCTCGAGGCGGCTTGCGCGGACACCTCGGTTCTCCCGCGCAACAAGGTACGCGACACCCGTGCCGCCCTCGTCGAGCATTTCAAGGAAGCGAGCTTTGTCCATGCGTCCGCACTGTTTGCGCCGGACGCGAATGAACTTGCCGACTGGAAGGCACGCAACGAGATCGGCGAGGATCAGGACGAGGACGCCGGCGACATGGAAGGCTCGAACGACGAGACGGAGGCAAGCGACACCGGCCCGAACGCCGTCCCTGAGGCTTATCTCGAAGCCGCCGAATAGCGGCTCTTTTTCCTTTCCGATGCACTTCGCGCCGCCGGCACCGTCCGGCGGCGTTTTCGTTTCCAATCAATTCAAGAGGAGGACGACATGTCCGCTCAGTCCATTTTCGACCATGCCCCGCTTGGTGCGATCATCCACTTCTCCGACGGCACGCCCCGTCCGCCCGAACGGCACCGCCGTAAACTTCAGGGGTGGGAGCGCAACAACAACACCGGCCGGCTGGTGAAGAAACAGGCCGGCGCCATTGTTGGCAAGACGCTCATACCGGCCAGCTTCACGCTTCATGCCGGGGACTTCGGTAGCAAGGCTGTCGTGGTGCTCCGGGTCTTTCGAACGTTCTCGGTTAATAGCGCTCTCGACTTCTCGGTCATCAAACGGCCCGTAGCCGGTTCGATCCTCGTGCTTGACCGCCCCGGCGACGCCGGCGAACTGGTTCATGTCGCGGAAGACCGGCAAGCGGCCGACGAATGGCTTTCGCGTCACGGCTATCCCAACGCCGTGCTGCACGAAATGACCGTTGATGAAGCCGCCGCCGATCGCGGCGAGGGGAGGGCGGCATGACCTTCCCTCAGTCAGAACCCGATACGATGGTGCTGCCGGAAGTTCAATTTGCCACCGGCGCTGAAGGGTTTCCCGTTGCGCGCGTCGGCGATACTGCTTTCGCCATGTTGCCCGGCCGCGGTGATACGCACTTTCTGGCCACGGCCTGGCGCGTGCACCGGCCGCTCGACGAACTCGGTCGCAATGATTTCTATGGGCATGGCGGAGAGCTTGCCGGCGAGGAGGCCTTCCGCGCCAAGGTGCTCGAACAGGCCGAGCACGCCCGCGAAGAGCTTGCCCTCGGACGCCGGGAGGTCCGCTGCCACGGGAACACTCCATGGGGACCGTCGCAGGGTGCGACGGTCTTCGCCGAGGGACTGGTCTGCCATTCGACCGCCGGTCATGGAGGTTTCCATCTTTCCTCCGAACGCAACGCGAAGGTCGACCGGCGGCTTCGCCGGCCTGGCGGCTGGTACGAGGAAGATGCCGAATGGGCGATTGTCGCACTTGCCTTTCCGCACCTCTTCACCAGCTTTGAGCGACGGAGCGCCGAGCAGACCATGAAAGACAGCTGGCCGGATGCCTGGGAAGCGATTTTCGGCACTGTGCTAGAACCCGGTCAGTCCTTTGAGAAGGATCGGCGTGCGTTTCATGCCCGGCATGCTGGCGACTGGATCGTCATTTCCGCTATCAGGTCGGAGCAGCACGGCGGTTTTGTGGAGGTCATCGCTACTCTCGGCGGCGCGCGAGGGCCAAAGACTGAAAAAGCCGGTTTCTCGTTCCGTCCACCGAATACGAGATCGGCCGTTTCGGTTTCGTCGTCGATCCGGCCCGGCACGATGCATACGACGGCCCTTCGAGCTTCATTGGGGGAGGCCGAGTTCGCCCATGAACCGTTTGCTACTTCTCCGGCGAATGGAAACCGCGCGCCGCCAGACAAAGGCACATCTCGACCTGATCGAGCGCCAGATCGCGGC
>NZ_CM011002.1:3680202-3757702 GCF_000158095.2 Roseibium alexandrii DFL-11 | reverse complement strand
AGGGGCCCATGCTTGATTGGTTTGAAGCAAACTTTGTTGGTTTTTATTGCTCTGAAGGTGGTTGGGTGTAACGCACTCAAGTAGCCCGAAGGGCGGTAGTGCCAGCAAACATGATCTTTTTAAGGGTGCGCGAGCACCTTGAAAAAGATGAACATTGATAATGAGAGTGATCAAGTGTCTTAAGGGCGTTCGGTGGATGCCTTGGCGACAAGAGGCGATGAAAGACGTGATACGCTGCGATAAGCTATGGGGAGCTGCGAATAAGCTTTGATCCATGGATTTCTGAATGGGGCAACCCACTCCGTATGGAGTACCCGCAAGGGAGCAAACCCGGGGAACTGAAACATCTAAGTACCCGGAGGAAAGGACATCAACCGAGACTCCGCTAGTAGTGGCGAGCGAACGCGGACCAGGCCAGTGGCTATAGAGTAAGAACCGGAACCGTCTGGAAAGTCGGGCCTCAGCGGGTGATAGCCCCGTACGGGTAGAAATCTTTATAGTCCTCGAGTAGGGCGGAACACGTGAAATTCTGTCTGAACATGGGGGGACCACCCTCCAAGCCTAAGTACTCCTTGTCGACCGATAGCGAACAAGTACCGTGAGGGAAAGGTGAAAAGCACCCCGACGAGGGGAGTGAAACAGATCCTGAAACCGGACGCCTACAAACAGTTGGAGGGCTTCGTGCCTGACAGCGTACCTTTTGTATAATGGGTCAGCGACTTAATTTAACGAGCAAGCTTAAGCCGGTAGGTGTAGGCGTAGCGAAAGCGAGTCTGAATAGGGCGTTTTAGTTCGTTGGATTAGACCCGAAACCGAGTGATCTAGCCATGGCCAGGTTGAAGGTGCGGTAACACGCACTGGAGGACCGAACCCACGCCTGTTGAAAAAGTCGGGGATGAGCTGTGGCTAGGGGTGAAAGGCCAATCAAACTCGGAAATAGCTGGTTCTCCGCGAAATCTATTTAGGTAGAGCGTCGGATGAATACTCTCGGGGGTAGAGCACTGGATGGGCTATGGGGGCTTACCGCCTTACTGATCCTAACCAAACTCCGAATACCGAGAAGTACTATCCGGCAGACACACAGTGGGTGCTAACGTCCATTGTGGAGAGGGAAACAACCCTGACCGCCAGTTAAGGTCCCTAAGTTATGGCTAAGTGGGAAAGGATGTAGAACTCCCAAAACAACCAGGATGTTGGCTTAGAAGCAGCCATCATTTAAAGAAAGCGTAACAGCTCACTGGTCTAAATAAGGGGTTCCGCGCCGAAAATGTACCGGGGCTCAAGCCATACACCGAAACTGCGGGTGCACACTTTGTGTGCGCGGTAGCGGAGCGTTCTGTAAGTCTGCGAAGGGGGACCCGTGAGGGCTCCTGGAGATATCAGAAGTGCGAATGCTGACATGAGTAACGATAAAGGGAGTGAGAGACTCCCTCGCCGAAAGTCCAAGGGTTCCTGCTCAACGCTAATCGGAGCAGGGTTAGTCGGCCCCTAAGGCGAGGCCGAAAGGCGTAGTCGATGGGAAACAGGTTAATATTCCTGTACTTGGTGGTAGTGACGGATGCCGTGTGTTGTACTTGCTTATTGGATTGCAGGTGCAGCGAAGGTGTTCCAGGAAATAGCTCCACCGTATAAACCGTACCCGAAACCGACACAGGTGGACTGGTAGAGAATACCAAGGCGCTTGAGAGAACTATGCTGAAGGAACTCGGCAAAATGCTCCCGTAAGTTCGCGAGAAGGGAGACCTGTGCTTGGGCAACCAGGTATAGGTGGCACAGAAATGGGGGTGGCGACTGTTTATCAAAAACACAGGGCTCTGCGAAGTCGCAAGACGACGTATAGGGTCTGACGCCTGCCCGGTGCTGGAAGGTTAAGAGGAGGTGTGCAAGCACCGAATTGAAGCCCCAGTAAACGGCGGCCGTAACTATAACGGTCCTAAGGTAGCGAAATTCCTTGTCGGGTAAGTTCCGACCTGCACGAATGGCGTAACGACTTCCCCGCTGTCTCCAGCATAGACTCAGTGAAATTGAATTCCCCGTGAAGATGCGGGGTTCCTGCGGTCAGACGGAAAGACCCCGTGCACCTTTACTACAGCTTCACACTGGTATTCGTAATGACATGTGTAGGATAGGTGGTAGACGTTGAAGCATTTGCGCCAGCAGATGTGGAGTCACCCTTGAAATACCACCCTTGTCCTTATGGATATCTAACCGCGGCGCAACAACGTCCGGGACCGTGTGTGGCGGGTAGTTTGACTGGGGCGGTCGCCTCCCAAATGGTAACGGAGGCGCGCGAAGGTGGGCTCAGAGCGGTCGGAAATCGCTCGTTGAGTGCAATGGCATAAGCCTGCCTGACTGCGAGACTGACAAGTCGAGCAGAGACGAAAGTCGGCCATAGTGATCCGGTGGTCCCTCGTGGAAGGGCCATCGCTCAACGGATAAAAGGTACGCCGGGGATAACAGGCTGATGATGCCCAAGAGTCCATATCGACGGCATTGTTTGGCACCTCGATGTCGACTCATCACATCCTGGGGCTGGAGCAGGTCCCAAGGGTTTGGCTGTTCGCCAATTAAAGTGGTACGTGAGTTGGGTTCAGAACGTCGCGAGACAGTTCGGTCCCTATCTGCCGTGGGTGTAGGAGAATTGAGAGGATCTGTCCCTAGTACGAGAGGACCGGGATGGACGTACCTCTGGTGGACCTGTTGTGGCGCCAGCCGCATTGCAGGGTAGCTATGTACGGACGGGATAACCGCTGAAAGCATCTAAGCGGGAAACCCACCTCAAAACCAGTTCTCCCTGAAGAGCCGTGGAAGACCACCACGTCGATAGGAAGCGTGTGGAAGTGCAGCAATGCATGAAGCTTAGCTTTACTAATAGCTCGTTCGGCTTGATCCTCTCATTAGTCAATGTTCATCTTATCTTGCGCTACCGGCCTTCGGCCTACTTGAGCGCGAGTTTTAAAAGCGCCCTTGGCGCCTTGTAAAAGATCATTTTAGTGTGCTACCGGCCTTCGGCCTACTTGAGCACGTTTGAAATCATCTAAAAAAAACAAAACAGACCAGTTTTACATCCAAATTGCCCTTCGCCGGCCTGGTGGCTCTAGCGGGGAGCCCCCACCCGATCCCATCCCGAACTCGGCCGTGAAACTCCCCAGCGCTAATGGTACTGCATCTTAAGGTGTGGGAGAGTAGGTCGCTGCCAGGCCTGCAAAGCGCAATTTGGAAAGCTCTTCATTCAAAGTGTGCTACCGCCCTTCGGGCACCTTGAGCACATCTCTTCAACGATAGCCTCCACCTTAACGCGGGATGGAGCAGCCCGGTAGCTCGTCAGGCTCATAACCTGAAGGTCGCAGGTTCAAATCCTGCTCCCGCAACCAAATCTCAAAAAAATCAAAGCCTCGCACATGCGGGGCTATTTTTGTTTTCCTAATGCGCTCGGATCTCCTGGCAGAGGACACAGCTAGCGCTGCGGATCTCCCATTCCAAAACTAATACTAAAAAAACGTCCTAAAGGGCGCCTGTTTGCATATCCGAAGAGCGGATACATCAAAGGGGTCGGACATCAACTGAGTGAAAGCTGCTTTGGTCGCCGGATGACCGCAAAACGCCCTTGACGGGTGCGACATCCGAATAGTCGCGGCCGTAGGCGACTACGATGTGGTCCGAGCCGGCAATGCAGGCGTTCGTCGGGTCGTATTCAATCCACCCGGTCTCAATGCCGCACCATGCACAAACCCAGGCATGCATGGCATCAGCGCCCTCGAGGCGCGGCTGACCTTTTGGGGGCAATGTTCTCAAGAATCCGGACACATATCCGGCAGGGATACCGAGTGATCGCAAGCCTGAAATCATGATATGGGAAAAGTCCTGGCACACACCATGACGTTTTGAATACGCCTCCGCTGGTGGGGTCGACACTTCGGTTGCCTCCGGATCGAAGCGCATTTGTTCGTGTAACGCTTTGCCAATACTTTCCACTATGCTCATGGTGGAAAGCCCCTTACCCGCTTGAGATTTGGCAAATTCCGTTATGGCCGGATCGGCCGGAACCCTTGGCGAGATGCCCGTGTAGTGCGCCGGGGCGACAGCGGTCAGGTTTCGGTTCGCCAAAACCTCCTGTTCAAGCTTTTGGAGATCGGGTGAAAAATCGAGACTGGCAGCAGGTTGAAGCCGTTCAACAGTCGCCTTGAGAGACACTTCGATCTTGTCGATTGGCTCATGAAACACCAGGACAGTCATGACATTGCCAAAGAAGTCCCGGGTATCGTGACGCTCCTGTGGTTTGGGCCCGACAGTGAGTAATCGAGAGGGGACGATTTGTTTGCCTGCGACGTCGGAGGGCAGCAGCCGGACAAGTGTTCGGGCGTGTTCAGATGGCGCACCATAATCATATCCGACAGTCAGGCGAATTTCATAGCGCATCAGTTTCCGCTCCGATCCTAGATCAGATAATTGGTTGTCAAACGGTCCGAGACTTCCGACAGACGTATGCGAACGCGCTCAAGCCGCCGCGCGTTCATTTCTGACGGTGAGGCGACAGACAGCTGGGCTTCAAGTGGCAGCAGGGCCCTGAGGACGGGCGATACGCGACCACTAATCCGTGCATTCGGCAGGTCTTCTGCTATGCGCCGCATGGCTGTGACCTGAAAGAGAATTGCGCGGGGGTTGCTGGCATCGAGAGCAAGGAGATCGGTAACGGTTTCGTTTGTTGGGTCAATACGATACCGGCGCTGATGGGTAATTACGCTGTCAGCATACTCAAGCGCGACATCCGGAAAACCGGGTCCGGCGTCATTTCCGGCAAATGCCATTAACACGCCGGCCGCCCCATCTGCGCGTTCGATGGCCCGGCCGAGGGTCAGGAACCGCCAACCGGAGGTCCGGTGCATGTTTTCGTGCACGAGGCCTTTGAAGCCGGTGATTTTTCTCAAAAGAATGCCAAGCGCTCTTGCCGTGTCGTCTCCACGCGCAAGGTCCGGGGTCAGATCTCTCAAGCTGTTGGTGAGATCGGCGAGTGCTGCCCAACCATCTATGGAAAACCGGTCGCGGACTTTGCCCGCAGATACGCGGGCTGCGCTCAAGGGTGGGTTTAGAGCGGTGATAACGGCCTCATCTGGATCGAGCGATAGCAGCCGGAGCTGTTCTGCGATTTGGACAAGCCGCGGGTCTTGGTCATATCCTGCCTCAGCAAGCCGCAGATGATAGCCCCGCAACAGCCGGATCACGCCTTCGGCTCTTTCTATGTAGCGCCCGAGCCAAAAGAGATTGTCCGCCGCCCGGCTGGGCAAGACGCTTGGCCCTTGACGCCGGAAGTTTTTGGCATCGAAAAGCGTTTCCTGCCGGACAGAGCTGTCTCTCATGACCCAGACGTCTGCGACAGACCCGCCTTGTTGCATGGATAGGGCTGTAGCATCGCCGCCGCGGCCGATCCGGGCATAGCCTCCGGGTAGGAAAACCCACCCTTCGGCCGTGCGGGCAGCAAAGACGCGGATGCTCATGGGGCGGGGGACAAGCCGGTCGCTATCCCAGACCGGTGTGGTCGATAGGGTTACCGCCTCTTGGCCGACAAGCTGACCGGCGCCGGTGTCTATCCAGTTTGAGAGGGCCTCGGGTGTTTGCAGTGCCGGATCTTGTTTTGGACCGTCCGTCCGGCCGATATCGAAGGGTAGGGCCCTGCTGAAAGCTTCCCCAATGAACAAGTCCTCTGCGTTGGCTTTCACATAGTCGCGCTCGGCGGCCTGCCCGCACCACCACGTTGCCAGATTTGGGGTTTTGAGATGTTCACCCAGAACCACATCGGCGATCTGCGGCAGGAATGCCATCAAGGCTCTGGTTTCAAGGATCCCGGAGCCGAGGCTGTTGACCAGGTTCACATTCGACTGGCGAACCGCATCCACAAGCCCCGGAGTGCCAAGGTGCGATGTCTCATCGAGTTCCAGCGGATCCGCGTAGGACGCATCCAGCCGGCGCCACAGAACACTGACCGGTTTGGGGCCGGACACTGTCCGCATTTGAACTGTGCCGTCCTGCACAAGAAGATCTGCGCCTTCCAAAAGTGTTAGCCCGAGATACCGGGCAATGTAAGTGTGCTCGAAATAAGTGTCGTTGCCGGGGCCCGGCGTCAGGATCGCAGTGCGTCCACCCTCAGTCGAAGGCAAGTCATCCATGGCATCACGGAAGGCCCGGAAAAAACCTGCCAACCGCTGCACCTTGGATTGAGGAAACGGTTCGGGAAACACCCGTACAGTCGCCATCCGGTTTTCCAGCGCAAAGCCAGCGCCCGATGGGGCTTGTGTTCTGTCACCCAGCACCAGCCAGGACCCGTCCGGGCTGCGGCCGATTTCAAACGCCAGAAAATGGAGATGGTGGCCTGAGGCCGGTGTTAATCCGACAAGCGGCCGGTGCCATTCCGGGTTTTGTGCGACAAGTTCTGCGGGCAAATGACCATCGCGGACCAGGGTTGCGTCGCCATAAAGATCGGCCACCACCCGCTCCAAGAGCTCAGCGCGTTGCGTCAGCCCTTCACAGATCTCTGCCCATTCTCCTTCGTGCATGATCACCGGAATATGGCTCAGAGGCCAGTCGCGTTCCTGGTGAGGGTCGGTGCTGTATTGGCGGAAAAACACTCCGGCATCCCGCAGGTATTGATCTCCGCGGGCGAAACAGGCCGTGATCTCCGGCTGCGACAGTTGCGAAAGCTGCTCAATGAATGGCCCCCAAACCGGGCGCATCACGCCATTGGGGTCAAGCAGCTCGTCAGCGACACCAGACTGGAGGGCATAATCCCGCAACAAGGGATAAGTTGCCGAAAGGGGCTCTTTTGCGGGCGTGGTCATATCAACCCGCCCTGCCGCCGCAGATCCAGGGTCATCGGAAACTCCGGATGCGGCGCTTCCCATACAGGAGTGTACTGTCCGGATGAATGGCCAAACCCTTCGAACCGGGTCAGCCGGCGGGCTTCCGCTTCGTTGCCATTGACGGGAAATGTGTCGTAGTTCCGGCCGCCCGGATGTGCGACGTGGTAAACGCATCCGCCGACCGGCCGCGAAGACCAGCGATCATAGACGTCAAAGGTCAAGGGGGCGTTGACCGGTAGAACCGGGTGCAGCGCCTCTGCCGGTTGCCAGGCTTTGAAACGGACACCGCCAACATTGGTCCCCGCCGTACCGGTTTCGGTCATCGGTATGGGGCGCTGGTTGCACATGATGGCATACCGGTCCTTGAAGGCGGTCGACATCTGCACTTGAAGGCGCTCCACCGAGCTGTCGGTGTACCGGACCGTTCCGCCAATTGCTCCGGTCTCGCCAAGGACATGCCACGGTTCCAGGGCCTGCCGGATCTCCAGATGAACGTCTTCGACATCGACCGCACCACAGAACGGGAACCGGAACTCGGCTTGGGCTTCATACCAGACCGGATCGAGTTCGAAACCATGGTCTTTCAAATCCGCAAGAACGGAGAGGAAATCCTGCCAGACAAAATGCGGGAGCATGTATCGATCATGAAGAACCGTGCCCCATCGTACCGGCTGGCCCGTCACCGGTGTTGCCCAGCAACGGGCAATGATGGCGCGCAGGAGCAGCTGCTGGGCAAGGTTCATGCGCGGGTGCGGCGGCATTTCAAAACCGCGGAACTCCACCAGTCCCAAACGGCCGGTCGGGCCATCCGGGGAATAGAGCTTGTCGATGCAGATTTCGGCCCGGTGGGTGTTGCCGGTTACATCCGTCATCATGTTCCGGAGCAGGCGGTCAACAAGCCAGGGCGGCGTGTAATGTCCTGTGCCCGGTCCGGCAATCTGGGACAACGCGATTTCCAGCTCGTAAAGGGTATCGTGGCGGGCTTCGTCGATCCGTGGAGCCTGGCTGGTCGGGCCGATAAACAGCCCGGAAAACAGATACGACAATGAAGGGTGCCGCTGCCAAAGCAAAATCAGGGATTTTAGAAGGTCCGGCCGGCGCAAGAACGGACTGTCTTCCAGCGTCGCACCACCAACGACAACATGGTTTCCGCCGCCGGTACCCGTATGCCGGCCGTCGATCATGAATTTGTCCGCTCCGAGGCGGCATTGCCGGGCCTCTTCGTAGATCGCTTCCGTCGTCGCGACGCAATCGTCCCAGCTTGCAGCTGGATGAATGTTGACCTCCAGAACGCCCGGGTCCGGAGCGACCCGGACGACATTGAGCCTTGGGTCATCCGGTGGTCCATATCCTTCAATATGAATCTTGAGGCCGAGCTGTTCTGCACTCAGCTCTGCGGCAGCGAGAAGTTCAAGATACTCCTCCAGGCGTTCGACGGGCGGCATGAAGATACACAGCCGGCCCTCGCGCAGTTCGATCGCAAGCGCGGTCCGGACGGATCCATCTGACGGATCGACCCCTCCTTGTGGGACAACAGTTTGAACATCAGCGGTTTCCCGTTGGGTCTGTACCCGTTGAGAGTGCTCTGCACTCGTCTCCGGCAAAAGCTCAGCTTTTTCTTTTTCCTCTGCGGCGAGCCGGTCAATTTCATCCTGAATGGCACGCTGGCGTTTCTGCTTGAACTCGTCCTGATAGTCCGGCAGGGCGCCCGTTTGCAGGGAAGGGTCCGCCGTATACGTGTAGGGGTAATCGACAGGCCGGATGTATGGCAGGGATCCAAGCGGCAACCGGAAACCGGCAGGGCTGTCACCTGGAACGAGGAACAGGTGACCCCGGCGCGACCGCCAGCGTTCAGACCGCCATTTTGGGCCGGTGCTTTTGCTCTGCCAGCTCTGGACCGGCAGCACATATCCGACCGCGGTTTCAAGGCCACGACCAAATACACGTGCAAACCGGGCCCGCTCCTCGGCATCTTTAAGTTTTGGATTCTGTGGAGAGAGGTTCTCCGGAAGGTTTGCTTCCTTCACGATCCATTCGGCTGGATCTTCAAAGACTGGTTGGACATGTTCCTTCGGCAGGTCGAGATGTTCGGCAATCGCTTCCAGAAGCGCCCCTGCATTAGATGGGTCCTTGACAGGAGTGCTGTCCTCAAGCGCGATCAGGTCCGGGTTTTTCCAGATCTGTGTGCCATCGGCTCGCCAAAAAAGCGAAAATGTCCATCGGGGCAAGGTTTCACCGGGATACCATTTCCCTTGCCCGTAGTGCAGGACCCCACCGGGAGCGAACCGTTCGCGCAGGCGGCGGATCAATTGGTCGGCCAAACCCCGTTTTGCCGGCCCGACCGCGGCTGTGTTCCACTCCTCGCTTTCAAAGTCATCAATGGAGACGAAAGTCGGCTCCCCGCCCATAGTCAGGCGTACGTCTCCAGCTTCCAGTGCCGCATCGACTTGATGGCCGGTTTGAAGAAGCCGGTTCCAGGCGTCGTCGGAGAAGGGCTTTGTGATCCGCGGATGCTCGGACACACGGGCAACACTCATGTCGAAATTGAAATCGGTTTCAGCAAAGGTGGCCGTCCCCGAAATCGGCGCGGCGTTCTTGTAATGGGGTGTTGCTGCCAGCGGAATATGGCTTTCACCGGTTAGAAGGCCCGATGTCGGATCAAGACCGATCCATCCTGCGCCGGGAATATACACCTCCACCCAGGCATGAAGATCTGTGAAATCATGATCCGTGCCGGCGGGGCCGTCCAGTGCCTTCAGATCCGGTTTCAACTGGATCAGATATCCTGAAACAAACCGTGCGGCATATCCCAGATGCCTGAGAACCTGAACAAGCAGCCAGCTTGAATCCCGGCACGATCCGGACCCTTTGGTGAGGGTCTCCTCAGGCGTCTGAACGCCCGATTCGAGACGGATTGTATAGTCGATTTCCTCCGAGACCCTGTGATTGAGGCCAACAAGAAAATCGACCGTGCGGGTTTCGTCCAGACCGATCGACCCGATGAATTTTGCCAGTTTTGGCCCTTCCGCCTCCGGCGTCCTGTAGATGACCAAATCGTCTTTCAGGTCCGCATCGTACTCGAATGGCCAATGCTCGGCGCGATCTTCAACGAAAAAGTCGAACGGATTGTAGACCGTCATGTCCGCAACAAGATCGACTTCGATCTTGAACTCCCGAACCGGTTCCGGGAACACGAAACGGGCGAGCCAGTTGCCGTATGGGTCTTGCTGGTGATTGACGAAATGGCCGCCCGGAGAAACCTTCAGGCTGTGCGAAATCACCCGCGTTCGGCTGTGAGGGGCCGGTCTTAGCCTGACAATCTGCGGCGCAAGTGTTACCGGCCGGTCGTAGGCATAGTGTGTCAGATGATAAAGACTTGCATGAATGGCCATGGAGTACTCGTGTCGCGCGGAAGGTGCACTGCACTATGGCAGAGATAAAATCCTTTGCACAGGGACCGGAGCCATAGCGCTGAATGAGCGCGGCTACTAAGAAGTAGTTACAGGCTCTCGTTTGCAAATCGATAAGTCGACTAAGTCTTTTACAGGGTGTCCAACCAATGGTCAGATAAAGTGAAAAGCGGGAATTGTCTGCAGCGAAGTGGCGCTTCCGGTATTATCGTTGCGTTGTAGTTCAGTCCTTGTCCGGATCAGGAATCCAGCCGACGGCAACACGGTTGTCCGTTTCAAAAGGTGAAGCGACGGCGCGGTCCACGATAAGTTCTTTTAGCTCGAGGGCAGTCAGGCCCGGGTTTTGTTCCAGAAGCCGGGCTGCAAGTGCGGCGAGCCGTGGGACGGCATAGCTGGAGCCGGACGTGACGCCAGCAGCTCCCCGGAAATCGGTCACCGCAATGTTTTCCGCAGGGACCATCAGGTCGACGCTGGTGTTTCCCCAGTTTGATCCCGGCGCCAATCGGCCAAAGCCATCAGCCGAGGTGACCGTCAGAATGTTGTCCAGATCGAGCGCCGCAGGATAGACCGGTTGTGCATCGATATCGCGGCCATTGTTGCCGGCTGATACGATGGCCAAGATGTTCTGGTCTTGGAGTGCTTGAGCGAATTCCGTCCAGTCTTTCTCTGAATTGCTTCCGAGCGGCATCGCAAGGATCCGGATCTCGTGGTCAATTGCACGGGTAACAATATCGGCCATCCGGCTCATATCCGGGCGCGGATAACGGAAAGGCACCAGAGCCGCATTTGCGGCTTCGCGGGCGAATACGGAGGCGACCGCTGTGCCATGGCGGACCGGTAGAAACGCGCCTCTGGACGTATCACCATCGTAAGGCCAGGGGTCCATATCCCAAAAGTCGTATCCAATTGGAATGCCGTCATTGTCCCGCGCCAGCCGATCGCGAAACAGCGGGAGGTCATAGGCAAGTCCGGAATCAACAAAAGCCACCCGTGCGCCGCCGGGATCTTTCCCATCAGGCCACGGGGCCTGAAGAGTCTCTGTCCAGCGAAGGGTTTCCATGTCGCCCTGGAGCTGATCCAACAGGACCCACGGTTCATCTTTGTAACGGATCTTTCGGGCAGACCGGATCACGCAGCTGCCATCTGCAATCGCAAGAACGCTGGGAAGAAGCGCATTGTTCTCGTTCCGATAGTAGGTGGCCCGGTTTTGCCGGGGAGATCCTCCTGCGAGGCGGATTTCAACGGTGAGCTCATCACCACCGGGCAAAACCAGGCGGATGTCCTGCCGCGCCAGCAGGCCGGAGGCTGGTATACTCGTTTCGTTGAGCAGCCAGCTTTGCGGAACTGCGTTTTGAATTGAAAAGCCGGTCAGAGGCGTGTCAGCGCAGACCGACGATATCGCGCGTTCCAAAACCGTCTTCGCGGACTGACTGGACCGTTCTTCCGCTTTGGTCTCAGCACTGCCAAGCAGAAAGCTTGTGAGGATGAAAAGGATCTTTCCGGACCAGCTTGTCTTGGTGATGTAAGAACTCATGCAAGTCTCGTCTGATCACAGGTCCTGCGGATCTTGACCGCCTTTCGGCGTCTATTTGTCCTTGCTGACGCTTCGCCAAGCTACAAAGGCGATGAGAACAAAAACCAGCGACAACAGCAAATGACCAATTTCCGGTCCGGTCAAGCCGAGCATGTTTGTCTCTGTGCCTCCAAGCTTCGTCGGTTTGTCACAATGCTATTTTCAGTACTTCCCGGATTCAGTGTTCGTGCGCCCTTTGTCGGATCAGCCGAAGCGTGACTACAAAAGCTATATGGAGCGCATCGTGGTCTCCGCCAGTGCAACTTGGACAACCCGTATCTGAATTGCGAAACCCGGCCTTAAGCCGACGGGGCCTGACCTGCGATCCGGCCGAGGACAACGGCACTCAAGAGACCGTTGCCGGACAGATAACCACTGTCACCGCGGCCTGAAACGCCGCACGCTGCGCCGCCGCATGCATGGAGGTTGAGTATAGGTGCTCCGTCTGTCTTCAGAACACGCGCGTGTTCGTCGGTCCGCAACCCGCCCTGTGTGTGAAACAGGGCGCCCGTTACCCGGACACCGAAATAGGGCGGGGCTAGCTGTGTGTCGCCAAACCTCCGGCCAAATCCGTCTGTTTCATTCAATGGCAGGCTTGAGATTGTGGCGGTCAGGTTTTCCGCTGCTAGGCCGAGCTGGTCTGCAAGGCCTTCAAGCGTCTCACTGACCTTGATCGCGCTCACGGCTTCAGCGTTTTTGAAGTCCTCAAACTGGCGGGCGATCTCCGCAATCTGGCCGTCAAAGATTGTATAGGCTTCGCCGCCTGGTTGGGCGAGCACCGCACGGGCGGCTTCCGAGTAACCTTGAGATTCATTCCAAAAGCGCTCTGCTTCTCGGTTCACCTGGACGCCGCCGCTTGTGATCACCGCCCATGTGATCAGGATCCCGTGCGGATGCGCAACGTTGCCGTGGCCCTGGTAGGCGCCAAGATGCGCCATATCCGCGCCGATGTCTTTTCCCCAGACGATGGCTTCCCCGCGATTGCCGTCGTGACCAAACCAAAGGCCGTCGGCTATGTCCGGCATGAACTGGCTGACAAGATCGCGGTTTCCGCCGAAACCGTTGCAGGCCAGGATCAACTTTTCACATCCGATGGTCTCCAGTCCGCCATCGGGGCGCTGAACGGTCACACCGGAAATCCGACCTTGATCCGTATGAAGCTGCACTGCGCGCCGTTCACAGATGATGTCGATGCCTCGGGTCTCGCAGGTTGAGCGCAGGCTGTCGATGAGTTCAATGCCGGACCGGGTGGGGAGGCCATGCATTCTGTGCCTGGAATGACCGGGGTAATCGAAGTTGGTTATGACCGAAAACGGCAGGCCGTGAGTTTCACTCAGCCAGTCTATGGCCGGGCCAGACTGTTGGGTCAGGAGATCTACCAGCGCCGGATCATTTTCCTGCTTTGCCTTGGATTGAATGTCCTGGGCAAAGAGGTCTGCGCTGTCCTCAACACCCGCTGCCTTTTGAATGTTGGTTCCAGCTGCCGGTATGAGACCTGCGGAGAGCGCCGTGGAGCCGCGCGGGATTGGATCCGCCTCGATCACGAGCACCGATTGGCCGTCTTCTTGAGCGGAAAGTGCTGCAACGAGACCGGCTGCTCCGGCTCCAATGATCATGGTTTCACAGTCCAGATCAAACTCGGCTGGCGCCGATGAAACCTCAACGGTCACTTGGGTCATAGCTTGAACCCTTTGCCAGCATATCCGCGGTTCCGATAACGCCATTCAGACCGTCGAAGTCGAACATCCGGTCTTTGAAGGGCCGGTTGCTGCCATTGGCATGTAAGCTGGCGTAATACTCTTGTGCGGTCTTGGCCAAGGCGCGGACGATGCCGCCTGGGAAAATCACGATGGAATAGCCCTGGGCTTCCAGATCAGAGGCGCCGGAAATGGGCGTTGCGCCGCCCTCCACCATGTTTGCCAGAAGTGGCACCCGGCCTGCGAATTGGGTTGCGACTTCAGTCAATTGCTCACGTGATTGGGGCGCTTCGATGAAGAGAATGTCTGCGCCGGCCTCCAGATAGGCCCCGGCCCGGTCGATGGCAGCTTGAAATCCTTCCACCGCAATGGCGTCCGTTCGGGCAATGATCAGGGTTTCCTCTGATGCACGTGCGTCCGCCATGGCCCGAACCTTTCCGGCCATCTCTGCGGCCGGTATCAGGGATTTGTCGGCAAGATGTCCGCAGCGCTTTGGATAGGTCTGGTCTTCGACCTGGAGCGCTGTTGCCCCGGCGCGCTCATAAAGGCGCATGGTTCTTTGGCCATTGAGCGCGTTTCCAAACCCGGTGTCTGCATCGATAATAACCGGCAGATCAGTCCGGTCGGCAATCAGTGCCATCGTGTCGGCCATCTCGGTGAAGGACGAGAGGCCGATGTCCGGGCGGCCCAAACGGGTGTAGGCGACCGCGGCACCGCTCAAATAAAGGGCTTCAAACCCGGCGGCTTCGGCAAGCGAAGCCGTGAGGCCGTCATAAACACCGGGGGCGATGACAATCTCGTTCTGCTGCAGGCGTTTCTTGAGGCTCATGCCGTCACCTCCGGCCAATCTGTTGTGATGGTGTCCAACAGGTCGGCACACGCCATCTGATGGGTGACGGTCGCCAGAGACAGCAAGGTTGCCTCGTGCACGTTGTTCTTGAAGGCGGCAGACCCGTCCGTCAAAAGCACGGTCTCGATATCGCGAAGATGAGCGTCCCGCAGTGTGGATGCGACACCGCCGTTGGTGACGATTCCGCCAACGATCAGCTTGTCGATGCCAACGGCGCGCATGATGTATTCCAGTCGTGTCTGGTAAAAGGCGGAATAGGCCACTTTTTCAATGACGAAATCAGCTGGAAAGAGCTCATCGACCAACGTATGGCCGAAGCAGCCCGGTGCAAAATCACCTTTGCCGAGGAAGGGTCGTAGCACTTGCAGGTGCGGGGAAATCAAGGGTTCGCCCGACGCATTCGGGACAAGTGTGAACTGCGCCGAAATGTAGTGGCCTCCGCGTGCCCGCAAGGCCTTCACCAAGGGCGCAATGCGTTGTGGCAACGCCGCGATGCTGTCAGCCGATTGTCCGGCGCGGCCATACGCACCCTCTTGGTGCAGAAAGTCGTTCTGCAGATCAATGGTCAGGATCGCCGTACGCTTTGGATCCCACGTTTTCAGATCGATCATGACGTGCTCTCCAGAGGTTCAAGAATAGTGTTGCCAAAAGCGTCCACACGCGCCTGCAGATTGGGCTCAACCAAAACGGTTGTATCCGGCTGGACCAGGATCGCCGGCCCATTGATCACCGTACCTGCGAGCAGGGAAAGGCGGTCGTATACTGCAGTCTCGTACCAGGAATCCCCGAAATGCACCTTGCGGCTCGATTTTGGTTCCGCAGTTCCACCAGCTGAAGGGGCAAGTGTTTTAAGATCGAATTTCGGACGTTTCCCGGTGACGGCGGTGCGCAAGTTCAAGATCCGCCGGACACCGTTGTTCAGGAGCCGGCCAAAGGCGGATTTGTAAGCTGCATCAAAGGCGGCTTCGATATCTGCCTTGCTCGAAGCTGTTACCTGGCCGTCACGCACGGTCACTGCAATCGGTACGGAGACCGTGTGCGTCTGACCGATATAAGCCATGTCCAGCTCAAAACTGATGTCCCGGGCTTCGAACGTCGTGCGTGCAGCATCCAGAAGAGCCATACCGCTGTCGACATGGGTTTGCATGTGGTCCGCCAGCGCATTTTCGTCGAGGGCATCAACCAGTGAATTGATGGTCTGAACGAAATCCTGGCGCATGTCCGCGATCACGCAACCCATGGCCGAGGTGACGCCGGGGTAGCGAGGCACGATGGCCTTGGCGATTCCGACTTCAGCAAGCATCGCTCCGGTATGCAGCGCGCCGCCACCGCCAAAAGGCATGAAGGCAAAGTTCTTCGGGTCAAAGCCGCGCTCGATGCTGACAAGCCGGATGGCCCCAGCCATACGGGAATTGGCAACCCGCATGATGGCCTCTGCCGCCTGTAACGTGTCGAGGCCAAGCGGCTTTCCGACATGAATATCGATCGCATTGGCGGCCGCTTCGACGTCCAGCCGGTCCAGCTTTCCTCCGATGGGGCTCTCCGGATCAATGCGGCCAAGAACAACGTTTGCATCCGTGACGGTCGGTCGGTCATTTCCAAGACCATAGGCAACGGGGCCGGGATTGGAGCCGGCGCTTTCCGGGCCGATGTTCAAAAGACCGCCCTTATCGACCCAGGCAATGGATCCGCCGCCCGCGCCGATCGTGGTGATCTCGATCATCGGCGTGCGCACAACCATCCCGAAGTCGATTGATGTCTGCGGAGACAGCATCGATTGACCGTCCGAAATCAGGGACACATCAAAACTGGTGCCGCCCATGTCCCCGGTGATGACATTGTTGAAACCAGCAGACGAGGCGATATAGCCCGCAGCAATCACGCCGGCCGCAGGACCTGAGAGCGCTGTTCGTACCGGCAGTCTGCAGGCCGTATCGACCGCCATAACCCCGCCGTTTGACTGGACGATCATGAACTCGCCGTCGAACCCGCCGGTCTTGAGCGCTTGTTCCAGGCGGCCAAGATATCCGGACACTTCCGGCTGAAGGTAAGCGTTCAGCGCCGTTGTCGAGAACCTCTCAAATTCGCGGATTTCAGGGAGGATTTCCGAGGACGCGGACACATGGGCATTCGGCCAGATCTCCCTGACAGCAGCAACAGCCGCCTTTTCATTGTCCGGGTTTGCATAGGAGTTAGCGAACAGGATCGCGACGGCCTCGCAACCTTGCGTCTGGAGCTGCTGTGCGGCAGCGCGGACCGCATCAAGATCTACTGGGGTACGAATGGTTCCATCTGCCAGGGTTCGCTCGGGCACTTCAAGACGATTGCGCCGGTCGACAACAGGTTCAAAGTCTCCCCGCAGCCCCCAGGTGCGTGGCCGGTCCCGGCGGCGCATCTCCAGAACGTCTCTCAGACCTTCCGTGCAGATCACTCCGGTCGGTGCGCCTTTGCGTTCAAGAAGCGCATTGGTCCCGGCCGTGGTGCCATGAACAACCACAGAAATCGTTGACAGGTCATCGACCTGCTTGCTGATGCCATCAAGGAAACCACCGGATTGATCCGGACGGGTCGTTGGGACCTTCGCAACGGCGGCCGTTCCATCGGCTTCATTGAGAACAAAGACGTCCGTGAACGTTCCGCCGACATCAACGCCAATCATCTGTCCGCTCATTAGGACACCTCCCGCCAAGCCGTACCGTAATTCTTGTCGGCCGCATCTGAGCTGACGAGACCGCGTGCCACGTCACGGGCGATGTCGCCCGCCTCACGATTTTCCGCCTTGCCGTATCCGCCGCCGCCCGGTGTTTCCAGGCGGACAGCCTGGCCCTGGCGCAACTTGATGCCGCGCATTTTCGAGGCGAGCGGTGGTGTCTTCCAACCATCATCCTGTTCATAGGTAAATTGATTGAGTTCTCCGTCGTGTCCGTCCGCAATGCCTTTTGGCGCAAACCGGCCGCGTTCTCCGAAGAGGAAGGCCTCGGCGCCATTCTCTTCAAGGACTTCGATCTCGTAGATGGCCCCCATACCGCCTCGATGAGCACCGGCACCGGCGCTGTCTGGCCGCAGCGCCCATTGGCGGAACATGACCGGATAGGCAGCTTCCAGAATTTCCATTGGCGGAATGGTCGCCGTTGAAATCGGAGCGTTGCCGTGGTTCAGGCCGTCGCTTTCCAATGAACCGCCATGGCCGCCGCCATAAAAGCTGAACATGACCCAGGGCTTACCGTCGCTTTTCTTACCTGCAATCGACAGGGCGTTGATCGTGCCGTAGGCGTTCGCAACGACCCTATCCGGTGCGGCCTTCGCAAAGGCGGAAAAGATCACATCGATCATCCGCAGAATTGTCTCGGTATAGCCACCGGTTGGGGCCGGAAATTCAGCCGACAACAACGACCCCTCCGGCACATTGACCGTGATTGGGCGCATCACGCCGGCGTTTGCGGGCAAGGCCGGGAAGATGTGTTTGATCGCAACATAGGCAGTGGCGACGGTGGTCGGCAGCGCGATGTTGACCGGGCCGTCGCATTGCGGCGAGGAACCGGCGAAATCCAGGGTCAGTTCATCGCCCTTGATTTCCAGCGCGACGCGGATTGCCAGCGGCTCATCGGTGATGCCGTCATTGTCGAGAAAGTCTTCCGCTTCCCAGCGCCCATCCGGCAGATCAGTCAATTCAGAGCGCATCAGCGCTTCTGCGCGGTGACCAAGAGCGTCAAGAGCGCCGCTCACGGTCGCGGCGCCGTATTCGTCGAGCAATTCGTCCATGCGTTTGATGCCAAGATCGAGCGCGCCCAGCTGGCCATTGAGATCGCCCATGGCGGATTGCGGCAGGCGGGTATTGCGCAGGAGAATGTCGATGATGTCCTGATTGACCACACCGGCACGAGCCAAACGGACCGGGGGGAGGACAAACGCTTCCTGGAAAACTTCCGTTGCTGCAGGATTGTAGTTGCCTGGAACGGCCCCGCCAACATCGTGCCAGTGGCCGACAGAGGCGAGGTAACAGAACAGTCTCCCATCGCGGAAATAGGGACGGACCAGCCGCATGTCCGACAGGTGGGTGCCGCCGATATGCGCATCATTGAAGATGAAGATGTCGCCGTCGTTCAAATCGCCATCGGCAGCGGCTTTTTCAATCACCGCCTTGACCGCAAAGGACATCACACCGACAAAAATCGGAAGACCGGATTTTCCCTGGACCAGCGTGTCGCCGGTCCCGGCGTGATAAAGGCCGTGGCTGGCATCATGCGCTTCAGCAATGATGGGATTGAACGCTGCGCGGAAGAGCGTTGCGTCCATTTCGTCCGCAATCTGTTCCATGCGGCCGGCTAGAACCGACAGTGTTATCGGATCGATATCGCTCATGCGTTGGCCTTTACTTCTGCAATGTCGTTCCAAACGTCCTGGCGGGTGATTTTGCCCGCGACGACTTCGAACCGATCGATGAAACGAATGCCTTCGAAGCTGTCTCCATCCGGCCATTCGCCGGAGAGGTTGCCGCGGCAATAAACAACTGTCGCTGCTTTGCGGCTTTGCATGACATCGAAGCCGTCATAGGTTTTTTTCACGAAACGGTAGCGTGGTTTTGCCCAAGCGATCAGCTCGTCAAGCGTCCGGAGAGGACCGGTGCCCGGGAACTCCATGACGAAGTCTGCGCTGAGCATCGATTGCGCGCGCTCCAGGTCCCTTGCCTCCATGGCGCTCAGATAGGTCCGAACAAGGTCGCCGGCATCCGGCAATGCTGAAGCGCCCTGCCGGTGAATGCCTCCGCGGGAATAGTCCTCGCCCTTTAATTCATGGATCAGGACGGTAATTGCTTCGGGTGGAGCCGGTACGACGAGGCGCACCGCATCGGTCAGAGCTTCATGAAGCCGCAGCTTTTCTTGCGACTCGTAGCCTTGCAATACGTGCAATTCGACAATCGGCATACTGCCTCCCTACAGCAATTTGTATTACACATAATACAGCTTGAAAAAATATCTAATACAAAAAATGAAAAAAATATCGGACCGGCAACTTGATATTTGAGTATCCAGCGATACCATTGAGCCTTACCCACGGAGGCTTGCACACATGAACAAGCATGCAAAATCGGTGTTGCCGGAAGGCGCCAAGGCGCGGCAGGTCTACCTGTCTCTCCGTGATCAGATTTCCGATGGCAGGTTTCAGGACGGGCAAACCCTCCCGGGCGAACAGAAACTCTCTGAGGTCTTTGGTGTCTCGCGTGTGACAGTACGCCGGGCGCTTGATGCTTTGGCCGCCTCGGGCCTCATCATCCGGCGTGCAGGAAGCGGGACAACGGTCTCGACAGCGGGTCAGCTGGACAAACCGGTTGCTATGAACCTTGCGACCCTGATGCCGCAACTTGTTGAAATGGGTCAAAGCACCACGGCGCGCCTTCTATCCTTTTCATACGATGCTGCGCCGGATTTCGTGGCATCCGCTCTCGGGCTGCCGAGCGATGAACAAGTTCAGATCGCAACCCGTGTCCGGAGCACGAACCAAACACCGTTTTCACACCTGACAACCTATGTCCCGGCTGAAATCGCTCGCAACTATTCAGAAAATGACCTGGCAACGACCCCGCTCTTCAAATTGCTGGAACGTGGCGGTGTCCAGATCAAGGATGCTCATCAGTCGGTTTCCGCAACCCTTGCCGGGCCGGAAGTTGCCGACGCTCTTGATGTCGCGGTCGGCTCTGCGCTGTTGTCCTTGCGCCGCGTGGTCAAGGACGTTGATGGCAATGGGGTTGAGTATCTGGCGGGCCTCTACCGCCCGGACATGTTCCGCCTTGAGATGCCGCTAACCCGGGTCGGGGACGGGAACGCCCGCCATTGGGAGCCAGCGATTGGAAAGACGCACGAGGAGGGCGCATGACAGCGGCCACGACCCTTCTCGACAAGCTTTGGTCGTCGCACGAAGTGCTGACCCGTGAAGACGGGACATCGCTTTTGTGGGTGGACCGGCACCTTGTGCATGAAGGGTCCCATCATGCGTTCGCCAAACTGGCCGAACGTGGTGCGGCCGTCGCTGAACCCGAATTGACCTTTGCCGTTGTTGACCACTATGCGCCGACGCGCCACCGAGAACATATCGCAGATCCTAAAATCCGCCGCATGATCGAAACGCTGCGCTCGAATGCAACGCAGCACAGTTTGCGCCTGTTCGATCTGATGGATCCGGCGCAGGGCATCGTGCATGTCGTGGGCCCGGAGCAGGGGCTGACCTTGCCGGGTCTGCTGGTCAATTGTGGCGACAGCCACACATCGACCCACGGTGCGTTTGGTGCGCTCGCTTTTGGCATCGGTGCGACGGAAGTCGCTCATGTTCTTGCGACACAAACCGTATGGCAGAAAAAACCGGCGGCCATGCGTATCGTCGTTGACGGGAAGCTGGCCGAGGGCATCAGCGCCAAGGATATCGCGCTTAACTGGATTGCAAAACTTGGGTCCGACGGCGCCCGGGGACACGCGATCGAATATGCCGGAAGCGCCATCCGGGACCTGTCGATGGAAGGGCGGATGACGCTCTGCAACCTTTCGATCGAAGGCGGTGGCCGCTTTGGCATGGTCGCGCCCGATGACACCACCTTTGCTTATATCAAAGGGCGGCCCTTCGCGCCAAACGGCGCAGCTTTTGAGAAAGCTCAGGAAAAGTGGCAGAAACTGCGCTCTAACGAAGATGCCGTCTTTGCCAAAGATGTAAGTCTGGCGGCAGAAGAGATCGCACCGACCGTCACTTGGGGCACGAGCCCTGAGCAAGCATTGCCGGTCAGCGCAACGCTTCCTGATCCGTCCAGGCTGTCAGAGGAAAAGCAAAAGGCTGCGCGCGACGCGCTGGACTATATGGGGCTGGCTGCCGGGTGCCCGATCGAAGGCACGCCGGTCGATCAGGTGTTTCTCGGTTCATGTACCAACGGGCGGATCGAAGACCTTCGGGCCGCTGCCGCCGTGCTTGCAGGCCGGGCGGTGAAGGTACCGGGACTGGTCTCTCCCGGGTCAGCACTTGTCCGCCACCAGGCAGAACAAGAAGGTCTGGACCAGATTTTCCGGAAAGCCGGTTTGGAGTGGTCTGCGTCCGGCTGTTCGATGTGTGTTGGCATGAACGGCGACATCGTTGCGCCGGGCAAGCGTTGCGCGTCTTCGACCAACCGGAACTTTCGCGGGCGCCAGGGTCCGGGTGCTCGCACGCACCTCATGTCACCGGCGATGGTCGCAGCTGCCGCTGTGACCGGCACCATCACCGATGTACGCCCTCTCTTGAAAGGGAGGGAACTCTGATGGCTGGTTGGACTGAACATCAGGGGCAAGCAGTCGCTTTGCCGGTTCACAATATCGATACGGATCAGTTGATTCCGGCCCGGTTCATGTCGACGCCAAGGTCAGAGGGTTATGGACAGTTCCTCCTTCATGATCTGAGGCGTCTGGACGACGGATTGGAGTGTCCGGACTTCCCGCTTAATCAGTTTCCGCAGGCCAGCATCTTGATCGCAGGCCGGAATTTCGGCAGCGGTTCTTCGCGTGAAGCAGCGGTCTACGCGTTGGTGGATGCAGGTTTTAGGGCCGTGGTGGCACCGAGCTTCGGCGACATCTTTGCGAGCAATGCGGTCAATAACGGTCTGTTGCCAGCACTTATCTCGGAGGCCGATCTTGAGCGCCTGACGGGCGAGCTCAACGAAGGCTGCGGTCCGGCACACATTCATCTGGAGCACGGACACATCATCGTCGGTGGATCCGAAGTCCCATTCTCACTCGACAACAGCTGGCGAACAAAGCTGATCAACGGGTGGGACGACATCGACCTGACACTGCAACACGAACGTGCGATCGAGAAACACAAGCAAGATCGCAGAACAACTTCTTCCTGGGTTTGGCCCAACGCGGAAGACCAGAACTCTCAAATGAATGGGAGCCAATAGCTGAGGGGCCAGCCTTGAAAACATAGGGACCAACTGAGGGACGTCCCGCAAAGTGGAGTGAGACTATGAAAAACATCCTCGTAGCTGGCTTGGTTGCCAGTGCATCACTGTTCACAGCGACCGCGCATGCGGAAGACAGGATTTCCGCGGTTCATGCATTCCCGGAAACGCTGATCTACACAAAAAGCTTCCTGTCCTTCGTCGACAAGGTCAACGAAGCTGGCAAGGGCGTGGTCCAGATTGATGTGCGCGGTGGCCCGGAAGCCATTGGCATGTTCCAGCAGCCGGATGCCGTGCGGGATGGCATCGTTGACATGGTTTACACACCGGGCTCCTTCTATGGTGGCGCCCTGCCGGAAAAAGACGCGATGGTCGGCTCGAACCTGACCGCTGTTGAAACACGCCAGAACGGTGGTACGGAACTGATTGATCAGATCCATCAGGAAAAAATGGGTCTGAAATATCTCGGCTGGTTTGACAGTGGTGTCTGCTACAATCTTTGGACCCGCGACGAGCCGACCTTCGATGCCGATGGCAATCTGGAAGTGGAAGGCCTGAAACTGCGCGGCAACAACGTCTACAACGCGTTTTTCTCCAACTATCTCGGCGCGCAGGTCATCGATTTGCCGACCGGTGAAGTCTATGCCGCTCTGCAGCGCGGCGTTGTCGATGCAACCGGCTGGACCCAAATCGGTTTGATCGATCTGAAATGGAACGAGTTCCTGAACTACCGGATCGAGCCCTGCTTCTTCTCCACCGACCTTGGTGTGATCGTGAATCTGGAGAAGTGGGATTCCCTGTCTGATGAATCCAAGAAAATCCTGCAAGATGTCGCCATTCAGCATGAGAAGGACAGTGTCGAGGCTCTGCGCAAGAAGCGGGATGAGGATTTCGCCGCGCTTGATGCTGCAGGCATGATCTCTGTCTCATTGGAAGGTGAAGCCAAAGCCAATTACCTCGCAGCAGCACGCGAAAAGACGTGGGAGCGGATGAAGGGCCTGATGGCAGAACAGCCGGGCGGCACCGACAATTACGATCGCTTGATCGAATTGTTCTACGATTTCGACGCTGCAAAATAAGCACTTGAAACACGGGCTCGCGGGGATCGCGGGCCCTCTTTTTTGCTGGAGCAGGCGGTCTTCATGACAGCACTCAAGAAAGCATATAACGCCTTGATCGATACAATGGCGATTGCAGCCGGGGCAACGCTTGTGTGGCTTATGGTATCGGTGGTCGGCTCTGTGCTCATGCGAAATATGGGTATGCAGCCGTTTGCCTGGCTGTTTACGTCGGCCGAATACGGACTTCTCTACATGACCATGCTGGGCGCGCCGTGGCTGGTGCGCGAGAAAGGGCATGTGCATATCGAGCTCATTACGTCGATCTTGCCTCCTGCCGTCCGGAACGTTGTAAGCCGGAGCGTGGCGCTTGCCTGTGTCCTTGTCTGCCTCATTCTGGCCTGGCAAGGCGTTGAATTGCTTTTGAAAAACATTGAGCGCGGTGATTATGACACGCGCGCCTATTATTACCCGCGCTGGCTTCTCACGATTTCCTTTCCCGTCAGCTTCGGGCTGATGGCAATCGAGTTTTCGCGTTTTGTCGCCGGGCCGGACACGCTCCATACCGGCGAAGCAGGGATACACGAATAATGGAATGGTATGAGGCGCTTGCCCTTTTGCTGGGTGTAATCGTGGCCCTCATGGCAATCGGGATGCCGGTCGCCTTGGCGTTTCTTGCGGCGAACATCGTGGGAGCCTGGATTTTCATGGGCGGGGAGCGCGGCATTGGCCAGTTGCTCAACAATGGCCTTGGGTCCATGACCAAGTTCGCCCTGGTCCCCATTCCACTGTTCTTGTTGATGGGGGAAATCTTCTTTCACACGGGACTCGGCAACCGCATGTTCACGGCCATCGACAAGCTGCTTGGCCGGCTTCCCGGGCGCCTCAGCTATGTCACCGTAATGGGGGGGACAGCGTTCTCAACCCTCTCCGGCTCGTCCATGGGGTCGACCGCGCTTCTCGGCTCGCTCATGGTCCCTGAGATGAACCGGCGCGGCTATAAGACCCACATGAGCATCGGCCCGATCCTTGGGACGGGCGGTCTGGCCATTATCATCCCGCCGTCTGCTCTTGCCGTTCTTCTAGCAACGCTTGCGCAGATCGATGTTGGTGCCTTGCTGATTGCAGGGGTCATTCCGGGGCTCATCCTGGCTGGGTTTTACATCGCCACCATCTGGCTTCAGACGAAAATCGATCCATCCGCTGCGCCGGCCTATGACGTTGAGCCGATGTCCCTCGGTGCCAAACTCTCGCTCTTGGTGCGGGAGGTGGTTCCGATGGTGGGCGTGATGGTCATTATCATTACACTGATGATCAATGGTTTCATTACGCCATCAGAAGCAGCCGCCTTCGGCGCGCTGGGCGTGCTCATCCTTGCCGCCGTCTTCCGCTGCCTCACATGGGAGGCCATGCGCAAATCGATTACCGGTGCGCTTCGGGTCACCCTGATGGCCTATCTGATCGTGTTCGGGTCGGCCACCTTCAGTCAGTTGCTCGCTTTTTCCGGAGCTTCCCGCGGTCTGGTCAACTGGGCAACATCGTTTGAACTGGCACCGATCGCGATGCTGCTCGTGATGTTTGCAGTTCTTTTGATCCTTGGCATGTTCATGGAGCAGATTTCGATCATGCTGTTGACCGTTCCGATTTTCTTCCCACTCGCATTGACGCTGGGCTTCGATCCGATCTGGTTTGGCCTGATCATGCTCTTGTCGCTGGAAATCAGCTTCACAACACCGCCCTTTGGGCTGTTGTTGTTCGTAATGAAGGGGGTCGCGCCCCCCGGCACCACCATGCGAGACATCTATACCTCGGCTTTCCCGTTTATCGGCTGCTCGCTGCTGGTCGTCGCCTTGTTGGTCTTGTTTCCGGGCTTGGCCCTGTGGCTGCCAGGTTTGTAGTGGCAATTAGGGACGGCAACCCAGCCGGGAGTGAATTCCGGCACAGGCTAGAGCAACAAATAAACCCGCCCAAATAGGCGGGTTTATTTTTTATCATTCGATGTAGGTACGGTTTAATTCAGGCCTTTTGGCCGACGGATCGTCCCGCTCCCTCAGGCTGTTCGAGAGCCGCATGGGCCTGATGATAGGCCCCCAACTTCTCTGCAACCGCTTGATCCGGCAGAGAACTTGCCCGGGTCGTTAGGTCCACGTGCAACAGCAGTGTTTCAACAGTTGCTGCGAGTGTGTCGTCGGGTCCGTAAAGGAAGTGGAAGAGGTGCAGCTTCTTGCCTTCACCTTTAAGCACCTGGGTGCGGATGGTCAGCCGGTTACCGGCGTGTAATTCGCTGAGATAACGGACATGGGTTTCGATGGTAAAATAGCTTTTGCCTGACGCGATATAATTCGCATCTGCGCCGATCAGCTCCATGAACCGGTCCGTTGCGAGTGACCCGGCCTCGAGATAGTGGGTCTCGTTCATATGGCCGTTGTAGTCGGTCCAGCTGACAGGGATTTTCCGGTCGCCCGTAATTGGCAAATCCGGCGCTTCAGGTTTCGGCAAGTCTGCCTCATGGCGCTGGATGACGCCGCCGGCGCCACTGCCGGTTTTTTTAAGCGCCCGCATCATGCCAACGAGATTGTCGTCCCGCAGACGCTCCAGCTCGCGGATCGACATATGGCCGGATTGCGCATCAGATTGCCCCGCTATCAGGTCAACCAGCTCATCGGTAAACTCCGGGACGTCCATCAGTTTTGTCCAGGGCCACTTCAAGGCCGGACCGAACTGCGCCATGAAATGCTTCATACCGGCTTCACCGCCGGCAATCCGGTAGGTCTCGAAAAGGCCCATCTGCGCCCATCGGATGCCAAAACCCATCCGGATGGCTTCATCGATTTCTTCTGTTGTGGCAATACCGTCCTTGACCAGCCATAGGGCTTCGCGCCAGACCGCTTCCAGAAACCGGTCCGCAATGTGGGCGTCGATTTCCTTGCGGACCATCAGGGGGAACATGCCGATTGAGCGGAGAACGGGCGCTGCGTTCTCGCAAGCCCCGGCATCTCCAACCAGCTCAATGAGCGGCAGGAGGTAAACTGGGTTGAAAGGGTGTGCGACGATAGCGCGCGCGCCTTTCTCGTTCAGCTCCGATGGCTTGAACCCCGAAGTTGACGAGCCAATGACCGCGGTCTCCGGCGCCAGTTCACTCAGGTCTCCGAGGATCCTGTGTTTCAGGTCCAGCCGCTCTGGAATGCTTTCCTGTATCCAGTTTGCGTTCTGAACAGCATCAGCCATCTCTGAGTGGAAGCTCAAGTTCCCTTCGGCGGGCAGCGCCGTATCATAAAGCGCGGGCAGGCTGCGGCGCGCATTGGCGATCACTTCGCCGATCTTGCGTTCCGCTTCCGGGTCTGGATCAAAAACGGCAACATCCCAGCCGTTCAGGAGAAATCTCGCGGCCCAACCGCCGCCGATGACGCCGCCGCCAATGATTGCCGCCTTCATTTTGGAGCCCTCCTGGTCAGACCCAGTGTTTGTCGAACGGCGACTGGTCCGGCAATACGGGCTCCCATGCCTTCAATGACGCCGGCCGCTTTTTCGACAAGCTGGGCATTGGTGGCCAGCACGCCCTTTTCCAGGAAGAGATTGTCTTCCAGGCCAACCCGGACATTGCCACCTGCCAGAACGGAAGCTGCGACATACGGCATTTGATCGCGGCCAAGGCTGAAGGCCGACCAGGTCCAGTCTTGCGGGACCGCATTCACCATGGCCATGAAGGTGTTGAGATCGTTCGGCGCGCCCCAGGGAACGCCCATGCACAGCTGAACGAGGGCCGGGTATGTCAATGTGCCTTCTTCAACCAGCTGTTTGGCAAACCAGAGATGCCCGGTGTCAAAGGCTTCGATCTCCGGCTTAACGCCAAGCTCCGTCATCATGCCGCCCATGGCCCGGAGCATGCCCGGAGTGTTGGTCATGACATAATCGGCTTCAGCAAAATTCATGGTGCCGCAGTCAAGGGTGCAGATTTCCGGAAGGCACTCGGCGATGTGTGCCATACGTTCTGTTGCACCAATCATGTCCGTTCCGGCTGCATTGACGGGCAAGGGGGCTTCTGTAGAGCCAAAAACTATATCGCCGCCCATTCCGGCGGTCAGATTGAGGACCACGTCAACGTCGGCCGAGCGAATGCGGTCCGTGACTTCACGGTAGAGGTCCAGACGGCGGGACGGGACACCGGTCTCCGGATCGCGGACATGGCAATGAACGACTGCAGCACCCGCCCTGGCCGCGTCGATCGCACTGTCCGCGATTTCCTTCGGGCTGCGTGGAACATGGGGAGACTTGTCCTGCGTGGAGCCCGATCCGGTGACAGCGCAGGTGATGAAAACGTCCCGGTTCATTTGAAGTGGCATGAATTTTTCCTCCGGATCAGCGGGCGTTCAACCGGACTAGGGAGAACGGCCAAAAGCTGATCGTTTTTAAAGTGATAGAGCATCTTTGTGCGTTTTCCTGAGCGCACGATGCTCTAGCGGCCCTTCCAGACCGGATCGCGTTTTTCTGCAAAGGCACGCGCGCCCTCAAGTTGATCTTCCGATCGATAGAGCCGTTCGACGGTTTCGAACTGGCTCTTGGTGATGCGGTTCATGGCATCCTGGAATTTCATGTCTTCCGCTTCACGAACGACTTCCTTGATCGCGGCGTAGACAAGCGGTGGGCCTGAGGCGAGCAACTCGGCCATCTTCCGAGCCTCGCTCATCAAGTCAGCAGCCGGAAGGACGTGGTTGACGAGACCCCAGCGGGCGGCTTCCTCGACTTCGATCCAGCGGCCTGTCAGGAGCATTTCCATGGCAATATGATACGGGATGCGCTTGGGCAGTTTGATGCTGGCCGCATCGGCAACCGTACCGGAGCGGATTTCCGGAAGGGCAAATGTCGCGTGATCGGCAGCCAGAATAATGTCGGCAGACAGGGCGAGCTCCAGTCCGCCGCCGCAGCAAATGCCGTTTACGGCCGCGATCACCGGCTTGTTGAGGCCGCGCAATTCCTGCAATCCGCCAAAGCCGCCTTTGCCGTAATCACCATCGACCGCATCACCGCCGGCGGCAGCCTTCAAGTCCCAGCCAGGGCAGAAGAACTTCTCGCCGGCGCCGGTGACAATCACCACCCGCAGATCCGGGTTGTCGCGAAAGTCAGTGAAGATGTCTCCCATGATCCGGCTTGTCTTGAGATCGATGGCATTGGCCTTCGGACGGTCGAGCGTGACCTCCAGAATATGGCCGGTGACGCTTGTCTTGATTGGGTTATCCGTCATGATTTTGTCCGCATCTGATGAGGGCATCGGCCGCAATCGCAAAATCCTGGCCGCAAAGGAGGGGATTTATCTCGGCCTCTTCGACCGTTCCGGATTGAACGTAGTCTTGGAGAGCCATGATCGTATCGAGAACCTTGGGAAGGTCGCAAGCAGGCCGGCCCCGGTAGCCGGCGAGTACTTTTGAGATTTTCAGGTGTTCGAGGGCTTCTTCAATCTCTCGGCGGTTGGCGGGAATGGTGAGAGACACGCCGTCTTGCAGGAGTTCGGTAAAAACGCCGCCGGCAGCGATGGTGAGAACATGGCCATGCCCAGGGTCCTTCACGATGCCGATCAGGAGCTCTGCCTGCGCGCCGGTGACCATCTCCTCCACGAGAAAGGTACCGACAGGCATTTTGCCCGCGGCCACCTCAACATCTTCCCGCGAATTGAGATTGAGTATAACCGCCCCGGCTTCGCTTTTGTGCGCAATTCCCTGCCCTTTTAAAACGACTGGAAAGCCAACGCTTTCAGCCACTTCTGCCGCCTTCTCCGGGGAGGCTGCGGTGCCGCTTTTGGGTACCCGAATCCCGAAGGCTCCAAGCTGTTGCTTGGCTTGGTGTTCGCTCAGGGTTTCAGGGCTCGTCAAAGGTGGTGAGGTGAAGACGTTGTCAGCTGGAGGGGGTGCCATATTTGACGCGGCTGCGATGGCTGCAAGGGCCTCTTCCATGCCTGAAAAGGGAACTAAGCCACGGTCGATGAGGTTTGCTGCAATGGATTCCGGCAGGGCTTCGACCAAAGAGCTGACAATGCCCATCGGCTTGTTCGACAGGTTGGCAGCCGCTTCGATGGAGCCGATCACCTTTTCCCACTCAGCGCCATCGCAGCGGTCTTCCCTTGGGAAATCGAGGACTATGAGGCCAAGCGCCAGATCTCCGGTCATCATGGCGGCAAAAGTGGCCGTCATCGCATCCGAGTCACCCCAGATATAGGTGTGATAGTCGAGCGGGTTGGCGAGGGCGACTTTGGGGCCGAGCGCTTCTCTCAGTCCGTCTGACTGGGTTTGGGTGAGGTCTGGAAAAATAACATCATGGGTCAGCCCGAGATCCGCCATGAGACTGGCTTCGCCGCCGGAACAGGAGAGCGATGCGATCCGCTCAGATGTAAGCGGTCCATGGACGTGCATCAGTTTGAGCGTTTCCAGAAGCACCGGAAGAGACCGGACCTCAGCAATGCCGAGCCGGTCAAACAGGGCCGTCGCGCCTGCGGACGAGCCGGCAATGGAGGCCGTATGCGAGATCGTGGCAGCCTGAGCCTGATCGGAACGGCCGGTCTTCAGCGCCACGACCGGTTTTCCGCAGGCCCAGGCCTTTCTCGCGAAGGCTTCAAAGGACGGGAGATCGTCGATCCCCTCGATATGAAGACCGATCGCTGTGACCCGGTCATCATCAAGCAAAGCCTCGCCGATGTGAGATAATCCCGACTGCGCCTGATTGCCCACTGTCATGATGTAGGCAATTGGCAGGCCCCGCGCCTGCATGGTGAGGTTCAGGGCAATGTTGGAACTCTGCGAGATAATGGCAACGCCGTTGGAAACCTTCGCTAAACCGTGCTGATCCGGCCAGAGCGACGCGGTTTCCAGCGCGTTGATGAACCCGTAGCAATTGGGTCCGAGGATCGGCATGTCACCGGCGGCGGCCACCAGCTCTTCCTGGAGGCCAACGCCATCTTCCAGTTCTGCCGCAGCTTCCCGGAAGCCGGACGCAAAACAAACTGCACCGCCTGCGCCCAATTGCGCTGCCTGACGGATCACTTCGATGGTCGCATGCCGGTTGACGCCGACGAAAATCGCGTCCGGTGCTTCGTTCAACTGGTCAAGGGACAAGACCGCCGGAAAACCTGCGATCTCGCTGCGTTTTGGATGAACGGCCGTCAATTGGCCCGTGTAGCCAAAGGCGTGGCACTGCTTGAGGACGCTTTCGCACCAGGTGCCCCCGCCCACAACCGCAATCGAGCGCGGGTTCAGCAGCCGGTTCAAGGACCGCATCCTTATGCTCCCAGCGGACGGAAAATGTCCCGGCTGATGATGTGCCGCTGGATCTCGCTGGTGCCGTCCCAAATGCGCTCAACCCGCGCATCGCGCCAGAAGCGTTCGATCGGGAAATCATCCATCAGGCCCATGCCGCCGAAGATCTGCAAGGTGGTGTCGGTCACGCGCGCCAGCATTTCGGTCGCATAAACCTTGGCGCTTGCGATTTCCCGATTGGCGGGCAGGCTTTGGTCGAGACGCCATGCCCCGGCAAGCGTCAGCCAGTCCGCCGCGTCGATCTCCGTGATCATGTCGGCAACCTGGAAGCTGATACCCTGGAATTTGGCGATGGATTGGCCGAATTGCTTGCGTTCGGCAGCATAGTTCACCGCATAGTCGAAGCAGCGGCGTGCGCGGCCAACGCTCATGGCCGCAACGGTCAGGCGCGTGGCATAGAGCCATTCGTTCATGACCTCAAAGCCGCCGTCGACTTCACCCAGCACCTGCGCATTCGGCAAACGGCATTGGTCGAAGTACAGAATATAATTCTTGTAGCCTTTGTGGCTGACGGAGTTGTAGCCGTCGCGTACTTCGAAACCAGGCGTGCCGCGATCCACCAAAAAACAGGTGATCCGTTTTTTCGGTCCTTTTGGCGTTTCGTCCACGCCGGTGGCCACGAAGACGATAAAGAAATCGGCATGCTCGGCCCCGGAAATGAAGTGCTTGGACCCGTTGATCACCCAATCCCCGCCATCGCGGACCGCCTGGCATTTCATGCCCCGCACGTCGGACCCAGCGTCCGGTTCGGTCATGGCCAAAGCGTCCATTTTCTCGCCGCGCACAGCCGGGAGCAGGTATTTTTCCTTTTGCTCGCCTTCACAGGCCATCAGGATGTTCTGCGGTCGGCCGAAGAAATGGTTGAGCGCCATGGACCCGCGGCCAAGCTCGCGCTCGACAAGCGTGAAATCGAGGTGGCCAAGACCCGCGCCGCCGACGCTTTCCGGGAAATTGCAGGCATAAAACCCGAGGTCGATACATTTTTGCTTGAGTTCTTCCCCAAGCTCATGGGGCACCTGACCGGTCTTCTCCACCATCTCCTCGTGTGGGTAGATTTCATTTTCAACGAAAGACCGTACGGTGGACACGATCATCTCTTGTTCGTCGGTCAGGCCAAAATGCATCGCCAGCGCCTCTCTTGATTTGATTGATCGAGAGTGAGAGAAAGAAAGCTGATCGTCTGTGCAGTTTTGGTAAGATATCGTGCAGATTTTGATAAAAACCAAAGATGAGAAGGTTTCGCAGGTTCGGTCAATCTGTGTGCTGCTGTTCGACAACTTTTCCAACCATTGTCTGGCCAACGCTGTCGAGCCGTTCCGGGCCGCCAACACCATCGCGCGCAAAGAGCTCTATTCCTGGCAGCATGTCAGCGTTGAGGGCGGCACGGTAACGTCGTCCAGCGGCCTGCCAGTGGAAACGCTCAAGTGGCAGCAGGCGCCGCCGGGCGGCGACTACCTGTTTGTTATGCCGAGCTACGGCTTCAAGGCATTTTCAACGCCAAAGCTGCATCAGATCCTCCGGGCTGCACGGGCGCGGTTCAAGCTGCTTGGAGGTCTCGACACGGGTGCATGGATGCTCGCGGCCGCCGGCGTCCTGGAGGATGCTCGGGTCACTATTCACTGGGACGAGTTTGCAGGTTTTTCCGAAACCTTTCCTGAGGTGGATGTCGTTGAAGACCGGTTTGTGCTGGAAAACCGGATTGCCACTTGTGGCGGGGCATCTACGACATTCGAGTTGATGCTGGAGATTATCAAGAAAGACCACAGCCCTCTCTTTGCGCTGGAGGTGGCTGCCCTGTTCATGCATGGCAGCGCCGGTGAGCGTCCGGACTTGTTGCCGGTGCGTTCCGGTGATGGCCTCATGCGCGAAGCAACCGCCTTGATGCGGCGGAATATCGAAACTCCCCTTGCCATTCCCACCGTTGCAGGAAGGCTCAAGGTTGATCAGCGTTTACTCGAAACACGCTTTCGGTCCGAGTTCGGGATGACGCCGCTGGCGGTTTATAAATCAATCCGGCTTAGGGAAGCGCGGCGTCTGGTTCAGTCGACGGATCTGACCATCGCGGAGATCGCCGTGCGCTGCGGATACCAAAACGCCAGCGCCATGACGCGCGCCTACCGGCTTGAATTCGGATCTCCTCCGAGGCAGGAGCGCTGATGGGTGCAGCAATGAGACAATATGGCGGGGAAACAAATTTATTTTCGGGCTCAGTCCTATTCGCACACCATATAAATGCTCAAAGACCCACAAACCGGCCACCCGCTGAAACCAAGAGCAGGAACAAAGACATGAAAGCCGCGTACTACGAAAAAAATGGACCGGCCTCCGAGGTGATTATTGTTGGAGATCTGGACGATCCCAAACCGGCTCCAGGCGAAGTTCTGGTGCAGGTGGCAACCTCGGCTCCTAACCCTTCGGATGTGAAGTCCCGGGCGGGCGCGCGCGGGCCGATGGCATTTGAGCGCATCATCCCGCACAGCGATGGTGCCGGCCGGATCGTGGCCGTTGGTGAGGGTGTGAATGAGGAGCGTATCGGCGAGCGGGTCTGGCTTTGGAATGCGGCTTGGAAACGGCCACATGGATCGAACGCAACTCTCGTCGCCCTGCATGAGGAGCAGGCCGTCTACCTGCCAACGGAGGCAAGTTTCGAGGCGGGCGCTTGTCTCGGCATTCCTGCGATGACCGCGCACCGATGCCTCTTTGCCGACGGGTCGATTGATGGTCAGGATATTTTGGTGACCGGCGGCGCGGGTACTGTGGGGTCCTATGCCATCCAGATGGCCAAGCTGCGCGGTGCCCGGGTGTTCACCACCGTCAGCTCGGAGGAAAAGGCTGAGCATGCGCGGAAGATGGGCGCGGATGTCGTTTTGAACTATCGGACCGAGGATGTTGCCGCAGCCATATTGGACGCAACGGATGGAAAGGGTGTGGACCGGATCGTCGAGGTGGAGTTCGGAGGCAATCTCTCCGTCACACAAAAGGTGCTGGCGCAGAACGGAACGGTTGCTGCCTATGGCTCCATGGCGGACCCGGAACCGAAACTTCCGTTTTACCCAATGATGTTTGCCGGGCAGACCTTGCGGATGGTACTGGTCTATGTGCTGCCCGAAGCCGCGCGAACCGCTGCTGTTGTGGATATTACCGGCTGGCTGACCAACAACGAATTGCAGCATCCGGTTGCCCGTACGTTCTCGCTGGACCAGACTGCCGAAGCCCACGCCTTTGTGGAGGCTGGTACCAAAATCGGTACGACGGTGATCAAGGTCGCCGACCTATAGGCCAACGCATTCGTCACGATTCTTGTACTTGATCTAAAGAACAGTTGAGTTCGGACAGGGACCGCGAAACACTGGTGGTCTGTTCGCACCGTGGCCGGATAACAAGCACACTGGCCATGAAGCGGCAGATATCAAGACGCGGAAGGGAGGTCCGCAGCAATGTCCATGGAGACCGGCAGCGCCAGCAAGTTTCTGATCATCGATGATCACCCGCTGTTTCGCGAAGCGTTGCACAGCGCCGTTGAGCTTGCCTATCCGAACTCAGATACGCTCGATGCAGCGTCACTTGATGAGGCGAACCAGATCTTGCAGGACGATGCCGGATTTGATCTGGCGCTCCTGGATCTATCGATGCCAGGGGTCAAGGGAATGGACGGGCTGCTGCATTTGAGAACCCATTATCCGCGCCTTCCGGTGGTTGTTGTCTCAGGGGCTGAGGATCCGCCGATCATTGCGCAAGTTTTGGCTTATGGAGCGGCTGGATTTATCCCGAAATCCTCGAAGAAGACGACGCTGGCCGATGCCATTCAGCAGGTTATGAACGGGGCAGTTTATGTGCCGGAAACCTATGCGGACGGTGCGGAAGACCCGCTTGACGATGACACTCGCAAAATGATCGAACGGCTGTCCAGCCTGACGCCTCAGCAAATCCGTGTGTTGCAAATGATCTGCAATGGCCTTCTCAACAAGCAGATTGCCTATGAACTGTCGGTTGGTGAAACCACGGTTAAGGCGCATGTGTCTGAAATCTTGCGCAAATTGAGTGTTTCCAGCCGGACGCAGGCCGTCATTGAGGTCAATCGCCTTGAGGCGCTGGGCACCGCCAGTCCGTTCGAGCTGTCAACAGCAGCAGCGCCCGCCTAATCGGTCCAATAGCTGACAGAGACTATTCGCCGCCGTTGATCAGATGGGTTGCCAGGGCTCGCAATTGCGCCGGTTTCACAGGCTTCGGCATGTGTTCAACACCAAGCCGCTTGGCTTCTTCAACAACAGTTTCGGAAGCATCGGCTGTCGCAAGGATTGCCGGCACTTTGGTTGGCAGGATGGTGAAAAGCTGGGCCAGTGTTTCAGTTCCGAGATTGCCATGATCCAGATGGTGATCGGCGATGATCAGATCCGGGATCCAGCCTAAGCTTTCCAATGCTTCCAGCGCATCCCGTGTGGACCGCCCCACCTTGAATTCGCAGCCCCAGTTCGCAAGCAACCCCTCCATTGCCTCAACAACGGCCGGATCATTTTCCAGAACCAATATCTTGCGGCCGGAAAGGTTGCCCTTGGCTGCGGGCGGAGCTGAAGGCTGGGTTTCTGCAGTTTGCAATGCCGGGGGAGTTGAGGCCCTCAGCGCACTGATGCGGAAGACGCTGCCTTTGCCCGGAGATGATTGAACGGAGACCTCGTGATTGAGCGCCGTCACAAGACGATTAACGATGGCAAGGCCCAAGCCAAGCCCGGTCCCTTGGTCCGCCGCTCCCTCTGACAGTGGTCCGCGATGAAACTCCTCAAAGATCTTTTCTTGCTGGTCTTCCGGAATACCGCGGCCGGTATCGATCACTTCAATTGAAATCCGATCCCCCTGCCGCCGGGTGCCGATCAAGACACCGCCTTTATCCGTATAATGAATGGCGTTGGAGATCAGGTTCTGAAGTGCGCGCCGCAGCATCAGCCGGTCGGTGTAGACGCAGTCATTTGTCACGGCCACCCGCAGCCGCAGTCCCTTTTTTTCGGCCATGGGCCGAAGATCGGACAGGAGACTGTCCAGAATTGGGGGGATCGGCACGGAGGTGAAGCGCGGCATTGTCACGCCCGCATCCAGACGCGAAATATCAAGCAACGTGCGCAAGAGCTCATTCATCGTGTCGAGAGACCGCTCGACCTGCGCAACCATGGCTATTGCCTTGTCCGATTGCTGGAGGTCGTAGAGTGACGAGATCGTCAACTGGGCTGCATTGAGCGGTTGCAGAATGTCATGACTGGCGGCCGCCAGAAACTGTGTTTTCGACCGGTTGGCCCGCTCCGATATGTCTTTCTGGCGGGCGAGCTCGACGTTGATTTCTTCCACGCGGCGCAAGGCCGACGTCAGCTCATCCGTCCGCTTCCGGATCTGGCCCTCAAGGGAAATGGCCGTTTCAAACAGCGAAAACGCGTTGCGCTGTTGATCGACCGCCTGCTCAACGCGATTGACCAGCGCTGCATTGATCTTTTTCAGCCGGACCGGGTCATCGATATCATAAAGGCTCATGATGGCGTTTCCGGTTCGGCTGGGGGTTTCGCAAAGGCAATTCCGGTGAACGTATGATTGAGATGCATCGACAGATACTGCTCACCGTATGTGTTGAAGCCGAGCACGTTGTAGGCGTCATAGATCGCATTGATGCGCTGCGTCGCCTGCCGGTTTTGCGCATCAATCCGGCGAAGGGCGCAGTCGAACCCGAGCACAAAGTCGATGCCGCCGATTTCAGCATCGACACTCTCGAATGCTTCCCGCGTTGACCGGCTCATGCCCGTGGGCTCGGCAACGGTCAGGACAATCCCGTCGTCGATTGCACAGAAGAAGGAGAGCGACCCGTCCGGGTTCACCTTTTGCACCGAGCGGCAATAATACTCACCGCCAACCCGGACCACGAGCGGATGGGACGCAAAACTCAGTGGAGACAGTGACGAAGGATCAAGCCCGACAGCAAGGGCATACTCGGACGCAGCTTCAGCGGCGTTGAATTCGTAGATAATCCTGCGTGCCGGATCAGAGCGGGTGACAACCAGCTTTCGGTCGGTCGGAATGAAGTTGTCGGTCTTGAAGATCTTGAAAGGGATGCGGCTGCGGCACAAAAGGACGATGGCGCAATCATCTCCGGCTGCCCCGTTGAGGATCAGCGAAGTCTTTGAAAAATGCATGCTGTCGCCAGCGGAACCGCCAAGAAGAGGAATGTCCTCCAAAGCCCAGTGCAGGGCGGCGGTGACCATCTCCTCTACTACCGACAGGCCATCGATTAGGCAAAGGGCAAAGGTGTCACCTTTGTCTTCCGTGCCTGCAAATGGTGCCGGGTCGTGTTCAAAGGCCTGCCGTTCCCGTTTCACCTGGGCAACGATGCGGTCAAAACCGATGGATCGGATCCCGTCGATCCTGAATGGCGTGATCGCAAACTGATCTTTCGGAAACAAGATGGCCAGACACCGGCCGGCGCCCTCATCCACACCGCCAATTTCGTCGGCTGTTGAACACGCTGCATAGGGCAAACCGACAGCGCACTCAGCCATTTTCGACCGTAACAGGTCCGCCGGAAAACTGTCCTGGGAATAAAAGATCAATCCAAGGGAATACGCCGAAGATTGAGCGGCGGCTTCCAGATCTGCCCAAAATCGAGCATCGTCTGGCTGGCGAGCGGTCAAAGCTACGACCCCGCAGCCGAATTGCGTCCAGGCATTCGCGTCCAAAGTATCCTCCCGGATGACAGCGGCCTCTTGTCTCCGGGATTGCCGTCACCACTATAAATTTGTAGCTGTTGAAACGAAGACTTGTAAAGCGAGCCTGGTTCCTGCTCTGGTCGCGGTATCGGATTTGGAGGGCGTGACCTAAAGTACAGTGTACAGGGACAGCACTCTGTTCTTTTCTATGAACCAACGATTTTGGAAAAAAATCGGCTTTGGAGGACCACAATGGACATATCGGGCAGTCAGGTGATTGCAGCATCGCGGGATGCTGTCTGGGCCGCACTGAATGATGCGGAGATTTTGAAAGCAAGCATTCCCGGTTGTGAATCCCTCGAAAAGACATCCGACACCGAAATGACGGCAGCCGTGACCTCAAAGATTGGTCCGGTAAAGGCCAAGTTCAAAGGTGCGGTCACCCTTGAGAACATTAATGCTCCGGAGAGTTATACGATCGTCGGTGAAGGCAAGGGCGGCGTGGCCGGATTTGCGAAAGGCTCCGCAGACGTGAAGCTGACCGAAGTCGAAGGCGGCACGTTGCTGGAGTACACCGCAAAGGCGCAAGTTGGCGGCAAGCTGGCGCAGCTTGGCAGCCGGCTGATCGATTCCACTGCGAAGAAAATGGCGGAAGACTTTTTCGCAAAGTTCTCTGAAGCCGTTGCCGGTCCTGCGCCGGCGGCAGAAGAAACCACCGAAACGGTTGCGGAGGCATCGGCTGGAAACGCGGAGGAATTGGATCCCGGCGTTGCAGAAGAAGCCAAGCGGCTTGCCGTTGAAGACACCCCTTCCGGGGTTGTGCATGCACTGGAAGAAGCTGAACACGCCGTCGAAGACCAGCTGCACAAGGCGGAAGAAAACATTGAATCGGCGGCCGGTCGCGGTGCCTTTGGCGGCCCCATGGTCTGGGGGTTGATCGCCTTGGCAGGCCTCATTGTTGTGTTGGCATTGGCCAGCTGAATTTGACTGCCGCTGTTTCGGCGGCAGTTGACGTTTGGTCCGGTGTTTTGGAAAGTCTCTGGATGGAGGATCCGGGACTGGACTTTAAAACCGGACCGGACAAGCCGAACAACCGGCGGTAAGCCGGAGAAATTTGGATCCGAAGACCCTTTGGACGCGGGTGTTCAGATCTGGAAGTATCTGAGGGAGAAGAATTCATGGCAAAAGTGTCGATGGTGCTGAACGGTAAGTCCGTTTCAGCAGATGTGGAGGACCGCACGCTTCTGGTCGGGTTCATCCGGGACGTGCGCGGTTTGACCGGAACCCATGTGGGCTGCGACACCTCGCAGTGCGGAGCCTGTGTGGTTCATGTGAACGGCAAGGCTGTAAAGGCTTGTACGCTGCTGGCAGCTCAGGCCGATGGCGCCGAGGTTGTCACCCTGGAAGGCGTCGGCAGTGCGGACAATCTGCATCCGGTCCAGGCAGCCTTCCGCGAGCATCACGGTCTGCAATGCGGCTTCTGTACACCAGGGATGATCATGAGCGCGATCGACATGATCAATCGCCATGGCGCCGGTAACCTGGATGAAAAAACCATCCGCCACGAACTGGAAGGCAACATCTGCCGCTGCACCGGCTATCAGAACATCGTCAAGGCGATCAAAGCTGCCTCCGACCAAATGGCCGGCATGGCCCAAGCTGCCGAGTAGCACGAGGTACTCGCCGCTAGTTAGCGTGCACTCCGGTGCATGGGACGTATTTACGGCCTGACTGCCAATGTGTTGCCGGGAGGAACGGTGCAGCACAGCCGGCAGGGGCCAAAGCCACACAGTTTTAGGGAGAGAGTGATGGCAGTAGAGGGGATTGGCGCCCGCGCCCTGCGCAAGGAAGACAAGCGCTTCATCACCGGCAAGGGCCGGTACACCGATGACATGACCATGCCTGGCATGGGGTACGCCGCTTTTGTGCGCTCACCGCATGCACATGCAAAAGTCGCTAACATAGACGCCGAAGCCGCTTTGGCGATGCCGGGTGTTGATGCCGTTTTAACAGGCGATCAGCTCATCGGAGACGGGATTGGCAACCTGATTTGCGGCTGGATGATCCATTCCAAGGACGGCACGCCGATGAAAATGGGCGGCTGGCGCGCCCTTGAGCCGGAAACTGTTCGCCACGTCGGTCAGGCCGTTGCCGTTGTTATCGCAGACACGCAGGCCCAGGCCCGCGATGCTGCGGATGCGGTGGTTGTCGATTACGAGGAACTGGACGCTGTCGTTGATCCGTTGAATGCATTGAAGCCCGGCGCACCGCAGCTCCACCCGGAAGCCGAAGGCAATCTGATTTTCGATTGGGAAATTGGTGACGAGGCTGCCACAAACCAAGCCTTTGAAAAGGCCGCTCACGTTACCAAGATGGAGATCCATAACAACCGTCTGGTGCCAAATCCAATGGAGCCGCGCGCGGCGCTTGCCGGGTATGATGATGCCGAAGAGCATTACACGCTCTACACCACATCACAGAACCCGCATGTGGCGCGTCTGGTGTTGTCTGCGTTTTATGCTGTTGCGCCGGAACACAAACTCCGGGTAATCGCACCGGATGTCGGCGGTGGCTTCGGGTCCAAGATCTATATCTACCCGGAAGAAATGGTCTGCCTGTGGGCGTCCAAGCGCGTGGGGCGTCCGGTCAAGTGGGTCTCGGATCGCACCGAGGCGTTCCTGACCGATGCGCATGGCCGTGATCACCGCTCCGAGGCGGAACTGGCGCTCGATGCCGACAACAAGATCCTTGGCTTCCGCGTCAAGACAGTTGCAAACATTGGCGCTTACATGTCGCTGTTCTCATCGTCCGTACCGACGTATCTCTACGCGACACTGCTGTCGGGCCAGTACGATATTCCGGCAATCCACGCCAACGTGAAAGCGGTTTACACCAACACGACCCCGGTTGACGCCTATCGCGGAGCCGGACGTCCGGAAGCGACCTATCTGGTTGAGCGGATGATGGAAACGGCGGCACGCGAAGTCGGGCTGTCTCCGGCGGAGTTCCGCCGGAAGAACTTCATCCGGGCCTTTCCGCATCAGACCCCGGTGATCATGTGTTACGACGCCGGTGATTATGATGCGACGCTGGACGCGGCCTTGAAGGCAGCAGACTACGATGGTTTTGCTGCACGCAAGGCGGAAGCCGCGTCCCGCGGCAAGCTGCGCGGCATCGGCCTATCCTGCTACATCGAAGCTTGCGGCATTGCGCCGTCAGCTGCGGTCGGATCACTCGGTGCTGGCGTCGGTCTTTGGGAATCGGCCGAAGTCCGGGTCAATCCGGTTGGCACCATTGAGGTTCTGACAGGCTCGCACAGCCACGGCCAAGGGCACGAAACCACCTTTGCCCAGCTGATCAGTGAGCGTTTCGGCCTCGACACCGATTCGGTTTCCATCGTCCACGGCGACACCGACAAGGTGCAGTTCGGCATGGGCACCTACGGATCGCGCTCCGGCGCAGTGGGCATGTCCGCGATCGTCAAGGCACTCGACAAGGTCGAGTCCAAGGCCAAGAAGATCGCAGCTCACCTTATGGAAGCCGCCGAAGGCGACATCCAGATCGAAGGCGGCGAGCTGAAGGTGGCCGGTACCGACAAGAAACTGTCGTTTACCGAAGTGGCGCTTGCCGCTTACACTGCCCATAACCTGCCGGAAGGCATGGAGCCGGGTTTGAAGGAGGGCGCGTTCTACGATCCGACCAACTTCACCTTCCCGGCAGGCACCTATGTCTGCGAGGTGGAAATCGATCCGGAAACCGGCAAGACGGAAATCGTCAGTTTTGTGGCGGCCGATGACTTTGGCAACGTGATCAATCCGATGATCGTCGAAGGCCAGGTCCATGGCGGCATTACACAGGGGATCGGTCAGGCGCTTCTGGAAAATGCGGCCTATGACGAGGGCGGTCAGCTCCTGACGGCGTCCTACATGGATTACACCATGCCGCGTGCCGATGATGTGCCGTCCTACCAGCTTTCCACCCATGTGACTGAATGCCCGGGCAACCCGCTTGGTATGAAAGGCTGCGGTGAGGCCGGCGCGATTGGCTCTCCGCCAGCCGTGATCAATGCGATCACGGACGCACTGGGCTCCAATGACCTGACCATGCCGGCAACACCGGAACGGGTCTGGGCACTGGCGCAGTCAGGCATGAAACTGGCAGCCGAATAAGGCCGACAGCGAACATCATTCCGGGCGGCAGACGCCGCCCGCTCAATTGAGAATTTATTTTGGGGAGATCCTGAAATGTATGAAACAACCTATCACCGGGCCGGTTCTGCTGCTGAAGCCGCCGAGCTGCTCGCCAAGGCCGATGACGGCAAGATCCTGGGTGGCGGACAAACCCTGCTGCCAACCATGAAACAACGCCTTGCAGCTCCCTCTGATCTGGTGGACGTTACACAGATCCCGGAAATGAAGGGCATTTGCGCCGACGGGGATGGGGTTGCCATTGGTGCGGCGACCACCCACGCGGAAGTTGCCTCCAACGATATCGTCAAATCCAAACTGCCGGGCCTTGCGTCCCTGGCGGGCGGTATCGGCGACCCGGCGGTCCGCCATATGGGCACCATCGGCGGCTCTGTCGCCAACAACGATCCGGCCGCTGATTATCCGTCGGCGCTTGTGGCGCTGGGCGCGACCGTCGTCACCAACAAGCGGGAACTTTCCGCAGAAGACTTCTTCACCGGGATGTTCGAAACCGCGCTGGACGAAGATGAAGTGGTTCAGTCCGTGAAGTTCCCCGGTGCACAGAAAAGCGCTTACGCCAAATACCCGAACCCGGCGTCTCGCTACGCTATGGCCGGTGTGTTCGTGGCGCAGGGCTCAGATGGATCCATCAAGGTTGCCGTCACAGGAGCAGGACAGGATGGCGTTTTCCGTATGAATGACATGGAAGCGGCTCTTGGCAGCAACTGGTCGGCGGACGCGGTCTCCGGTATTGCACCGAATGCGGATGATCTCTTGTCGGATCTGCACGGATCGGCTGCTTACCGTGCCAATCTTGTGACGGTTATGGCAAAGCGGGCGGTGGCTGCGGCTGGGTAAATAACCGGCTTTCAATTCTTCGCTACGTGCTGTCCCGGTCTTGCGCCGGGACCTCATCGAGGGTGACCCCGGTGCAAAGCCGGGACGCGACAGATGAAGTCGACAGTCTCGAGCCCCTCTCCCCAATCGGAGAGGGGTTTTCTTTTGCGCAGTTCACCGGACTTGAGAACGACCACAGACTTTTGCAAAACAAGTGGGACACCAGCGAAACGGATCCCATGACCAAAGTTCTTTGCATCGCGCTCAATCCCACCATTGATGTTTCCTGTGATGCGGAGCGTGTGCAGTCCATGCACAAAACACGCACCACCAATCAGCGGCAGGATCCGGGCGGTGGCGGTGTCAACGTTGCGCGGGTGATTTCCGAACTCGGCGGAGATCCGGAACTGACCTATCTTTCGGGCGGTGCAACGGGAATTCTGCTGGATGCTTTTCTGGCCGAAACCGGAATTGCCCTGCGCCGGTTTCCTATTTCAAATCCCGTCCGGATGGCGTTCGCGGTTCACGAGGAAACCTCGGGGATTGAATACCGGTTTGTACCGGAAGGGCCGGAGGTGGCCGACGGCGAGCTCCAGCCGGTCATTGATCTTCTTGGTGAGGCCGGTGCGGACTACGTGGTGGCTAGCGGATCCTTGCCACGCGGTGTGCCGGAAGACACCTATGCGAAGATGATTGATCCAGTGGTTCAGCGTGGGGGGCGGTTCGTGATCGACACGTCCGGCCCTGCTTTGAAGGCGGCGCTGGATCATGGGAACGTCTTTTTGTTCAAACCAAGCTTGGGCGAACTTCAAGAGCTTGCAGGCCGGCCGCTTGATGAAGATGGTGTCCGGAATTTCGCGAAAGAACTGGTCGATAAAGGCGCTGCAGAAAACGTCACAGTTACGCTGGGCACAAAGGGCGCGCTTCTGGTCAACAAGGAGACAGTCTTGCGGGTGCCTGCCCGGCATGTTGCGGCAAAGTCAGCCGTTGGTGCAGGCGACAGTTTTGTTGGCGCGCTGGTCTGGTCGCTGACGCAAGGACACCCGATGGAGAAGGCCTTTCGGCTGGGGGTGGCGGCTGGCGCTGCAACGGCCTTGACCTCCGGCACTGAACTCTGCCGCCGGACGGACGTCCTTTCGCTCTATGAAGCGGAGAAGGCCGAGCGCCTCTAGCTCATTGGAGAGCTGGACAGGCCTGCCAATCGGGCGAGCAGAACGGCGACGTTCTTGACTTCGAATTTCTTTAATAGCCGCGCGCGCACGTCCTCGACTGTACGGGGCGAAAGGCCAAGGTCGCGGGCGATTTCCTTGCTCGTCTTGCCCTGAGACAACAACAGGACAACTTCCCGCTCCCGTTTGGTGAGCTGTGGGCCGCTGTCCTTAGTTTCTATCAAGGCAAAACTCAGAACGGTCCGCGCCAATGGATCTTCAGGTGTCAGCGTCCGGGCGCGGAACCGGCACCAGATCCGGTTCCCGTCGGCGCACCGCATCAGCCGTTCATCCGAATACGGTAAGGACTGCCGCAAGGGTTCCAGCCCAATGTCCCGCACCTGATGAAACTCGTGGTCCGTTCCGTAAAGCAGCCGGAAGCTCTGACCGATCAGGTCTTCCTTCTCATATCCGAACATCTGCGCAAACGTGTCGTTGCAGGTACGGATAACCCGATGTTCGGTCAGAACAAGACCCATCGGGGCATGGTCGTAAGCTATTTGGTCGAGCTCAAGCATAAGTCACCGTGATTGTACGGTGTAGGAACCGTAGGTAGTTCGTAGCATAGTTTATCGATGAGTTGCCAACAATGAGCTTGCTACGATGTGTACGATTTACACTGGATTGTCCCGGGCATGACCGAAAGCAGGCCAAAGTGGGCGGACTCATTGGAGTACGCGTTCCCTTTGACAGCGGGCGAACAGGTCAGACACCTCATCAGTGGCGGCATGTGTGATCAAAAGCATGTTGACCGGACCGGCAAACTCAAAAATTGTATAGGCTATGGACCTGGCATTCTGGGTTTGGTGCTGAAGCCGGACGACGATGCCGGCGAAATTTATACGCTTGTTTCAGCGAAGGTGGTCGCGCGTTCGCTGGCCGAGCTGCTGGTGAAGCCGCAGTACGCGGGACGGCAAAAGGGGAGTAGCTATGCGTTTGGGAAAAGTTGGAACAGGCCTGATCAGTGCCTTGGCATTGTCTGCCAGCATGGGGTTGGCCCATGCAAAGAGCGATATCACGGTGGCCATGCAGCTGGAACCACCACACCTCGACCCGACCAGTGCGGCCGCCGGTGCAATTGATTCGGTCCTCTATTCGAACGTTTTTGAAGGATTGACCCGCTTCGGGCCGGACGGATCCATTTTGCCCGGCCTCGCCGAGAGCTGGGAGATTTCCGAAGACGGCAAGACCTATACTTTCAAACTGCAATCCGGCGTCAAGTTCCACGATGGCACCGATATGACGGCCGAAGACGTGAAATTCAGTCTGGACCGCGCGCGATCGGATGACAGCCAGAATGCGCAAAAAGCGTTGTTCACCGGCATTGAATCCGTTGAAGTTGTCGACCCGCAGACTGTGGCGGTCACGCTCTCAACGCCAAATGGCAGTCTGTTGTTCAACTTGGCTTGGGGCGATGCGGTTATCGTTGCACCCGAGTCTATTGAGAACATCAAAACCAACCCGATTGGCACGGGCGCATTCAGGTTCTCGAATTGGGTTCAGGGTGACCGGATCGATCTTGAGAAAAACACTGACTATTGGGGCACGCCCGCCAAACTGGACAATGTGACCTTCAAGTTCATTTCCGATCCGACCGCAGCCTTCGCCGCTGTGATGGCAGAAGACGTCAATGCTTTTGTTGGTTTTCCTGCACCTGAAAACCTTCCGCAATTTGAAGCTGATCCGCGGTTTCAGGTGTTGGTTGGATCGACCGAAGGCGAGACAATCCTTTCGACCAACAACAAGCTGCCGCCGCTTGATGACGCTAAGGTGCGCGAGGCTATCGCGCATGCCATCGATCGTCAGGCAATTATTGATGGAGCCATGTTCGGCTATGGCACGCCAATCGGCACACACTTTGCCCCGCACAATCCGGACTATGTCGATCTGACCGCCAACAGCGCCTACGACCCGGAACTCTCCAAGAAGTTGCTGGCGGAAGCAGGGTATCCGGATGGCTTTACGACGACTTTGAAATTGCCGCCGCCGTCCTATGCCCGCCGGGGCGGGGAAATCATCGCCGCACAGCTGCGCGCTGTCGGCATTGAAACTGAGATCTCCAATCTGGAATGGGCGCAGTGGCTGGAACAAGTGTTCCGTGGCAAGGACTACGGTCTGACAATCGTCAGTCACGTGGAACCGATGGATATAGGCATCTATGCCCGCCCGGATTATTACTTCCAGTACGACAATCCTGAGTTTCAGAAGCTCTTTGAAAACCTCACCGCTGAAAACGATCCGGAGAAGCGGTCCGAGCTTTTGAAGCAGGCTCAGGAAATGCTCTCCAAGGATTATGTGAACGGTTATCTGTTCCAGCTTGCCTTCCCGACGGTGGCAAATGCGAAGATCAAGGGCCTCTGGGTTAACCAGCCAACCCCTGCGGCGGACATGACGGCTGTCTATTGGGAGGAGTGATCCCGCCTAAACTTAACTCCTCAAGCGTTTCAACCCACCGGAACGCGGGGTTAAGCATCACCTTGAGGGGGCTTGGCATAGTGAAACCCGCTGCTACGCCTCCTCAAGGTGAGCCTTTAATCTCTTGGTTTTACCAAGATATTGAAATCATATGACATTGCGCCGTTTCGGCGCTCCAAGCCGAAGTTAATGCCATGGCAAGGGCGGCCTTTGCCGGTTGCCGAACAGAAAGTCCATGCTCCATTATATTCTAAAACGTCTGTTGTCTTTGAGCTTGAGCCTGGTCGCCGCCTCGATCGTGATCTTTCTGGCGCTTGAAGTCGTGCCTGGTGATCCGGCAGCTTACATGCTCGGCCTCAATGCGCAGGAAGACACGCTCCAGGCGCTCCGCGAAGAACTGGGACTGACCGGCTCCATCTTTCAACGGTACCTGTCTTGGGCCGGCGGGCTATTGGTTGGAGACTTCGGTGTTTCCTATACCTACCGGACGCCTGTGTCGGGGATGATCGGTGACCGGCTGTGGGTCTCGCTGCCGCTGGCGCTTTATGCCCTGACGCTCAGCACGCTGATTGCCTTTCCGGCTGGTATTTGGGCGGCTTCCCGCAGGGGCTCGGCAGCTGATGCGTCTGTCATGGGCGTCACCCAGCTTGGCGTGGCAATCCCGAACTTCTGGTTTGCGATGCTGATGGTGCTCGTTTTCGCCATCAATCTGCGCTGGTTTTCTGCTGGCGGGTTTCCAGGGTGGGATGCCGGGTTTTTCGCAGGCACGAAGGCCTTGACCCTCCCGGCGATCGCGCTTGCGTTGCCGCAGGCCAGCATCCTGACGCGCGTAATGCGCTCCAGTTTGTTGGACACGCTTGGTGAGGATTTCATCCGGACAGCACGGGCAAAGGGTTTGACCAAGGGGCAGACGCTCTGGCGGCATGCCGTGCGCAATGCCTTGATCCCGGTGCTCACCATTCTCGGCCTGCAATTCTCCTTCCTGCTGGCAGGGGCGATCATAATTGAAAATGTCTTCTTTTTACCCGGTCTCGGCCGTCTGGTGTTTCAGTCGATCAGCGCCCGGGATCTCATTGTCGTTGAAAGCGTAGTGATGCTTCTGGTGTTCGCAGTGATTGTCGTCAATTTCGCGGTCGACATGGCCTATGCCTGGGTCGATCCACGCCTGCGGAGGCGCCGCTGATGAGTGTCCTGTTTCACAGCCGCACCCTATTGCCGGGTCTGTTTTTGTCGCTTGTGTTCGTCGCGGCTGCGCTGATCAGCCTGATCTGGGTTCCGTATGACACGACAGTCTTGAATATCGCCAATCGGATGAAGCTGCCAAGCTGGGAGCATTGGCTGGGTACGGACCAGTTTGGCCGGGACATCTTGAGCATGATCATGGTCGGTGCGCGCACATCCATTGCTGTCGCGCTTGTCGCTGTCGGCATCGGCATGTCCGTCGGGGTGCCTCTTGGTCTTGCCGCCGCCGCCCGCAAAGGCGGCTGGATGGATGAGGTGATCATGCGCGCAAACGATCTGGTGTTTGCCTTCCCGAGCCTTTTGATCGCAGTGATGATCACAGCGGTTTTCGGGGCATCCGCGCTGAACGCCATCATTGCCATCGGCATCTTCAACATTCCGGTCTTTGCCCGGCTGACGCGCGGCGCCGCGCTATCCTTGTGGAATCGGGACTACATTCTGGCGGCAAGGGTCGCAGGCAAGGGACCGGCCCGGATATCAATCGAACATATCCTGCCGAACGTTGCGAACTTGCTGATCGTGCAAGGAACCATCCAGTTTTCCCTCGGCATTCTGGCCGAAGCGGGCCTGAGTTATGTTGGTCTCGGCGCTCAGCCGCCAACGGCGAGCTGGGGGCGGATGCTGGCTGACAGTCAGACGATGATCTCCTTGGCCCCCCATCTGGCGCTGTTTCCAGGCCTTGCGATCCTGTTGACGGTGCTCGGTCTCAACCTGATGGGCGATGGCCTTCGGGATCTTCTCGATCCGAAACTGCGAAGGGCGCGCGTATGAGCCTTCTGGACATCCAAAACCTCTCTTTGTCCATCCACGGGATCCCGGTTCTCAAAGATGTTTCCATGCAGGTTGCGCCCGGCCGGATCCTCGGCGTGATTGGGGAAAGCGGCTCCGGCAAGTCCATGTCGGCCTTCAGCGTCATGCAGCTCTTGCCGAACGGTACCTCCTGCTCCGGCAAGATTTCGCTCGCCGGACAGGATGTTCTGACCCTCAGCGAGCCGGAACTCTGCCGTATCCGTGGACGGGATGTCGGTATGGTGTTTCAGGAGCCCATGACTGCGCTCAATCCGCTGCAAACCATCGGGGCACAGGTGGCTGAAACCATTCTGGTGCACGAAAACGTTTCAAAATCCGAGGCGATGGCCCGGGCCGCCGAAGCGCTGCGCCGTGCAGAGCTGCCGCAAGACAAGTTTCCTTTGAGCCGTTATCCGCATGAACTCTCCGGAGGCCAAAGACAGCGGGTGGTGATCGCGATGGCGATTGCCTTGCGGCCAAAGCTCTTGATCGCGGATGAACCAACGACCGCACTGGACGTCACCACCCAAGCTCAAATTCTGGAACTTTTGAAAAAGCTGGTGTCGGAAGACAATATGGGTTTGATGCTGATCAGCCATGACCTGGCGGTCGTTGCAGACCTTGCCGATGATCTGCTGATCATGAAGAACGGTGAAGTGGTCGAAGCGGGGCCTGCAGACACGGTCTTCCGCACCATGCAGCACCCCTATTCCAAGGCTTTGCTTGCCGCCTCAAGTCATGTGCCGGACCGGGAGGGGCTTGTACAGGAGACGCCGCTTCTAAAAGTCCAGAATGTTGTCCGGGACTATGTCACACACATCCACGGCTGGTGGGGCAAGACCGTCCACTTCCGCGCGGTGAACACTGTCAGCTTTGAAATCAAGAAGGGCGAGAGCCTTGGTCTTGTGGGCGAATCTGGCTGCGGCAAATCTACGTTGACCCGGGCCATTTTGGGTCTTGAAGAAGTTCAGAGCGGCGAGATCCTGTTCGACGGCCAACCGGTTTTCACCCATCACCACGCCAACCTTGCGGTCCGCCGCAGGATGCAAGTGGTGTTTCAGGACCCTTACGGCAGCTTCAACCCGCGATGGAAGGTTGAACGTCTGATCACCGAGCCATTTCATTTGTTGGACAACCCACCGAAGGGCGCGGAGCGGGATCAAAAAATTGCCGAGGCACTGGAGAGCGTCGGCCTGGCCGCTGAGGACCGGCACAAATATATCCACGAGTTCAGTGGCGGCCAGCGGCAGCGGGTCGCCATTGCCCGGGCGCTCATCATCAAGCCGGATCTGATCATTCTGGATGAAGCGGTGTCTGCGCTCGATGTCTCCGTCCGCGCGCAGGTTCTGGATCTGCTGGCGGATTTGAGCGACCGGCTTGATCTCACATATCTTTTTATCAGCCACGACCTGTCCGTTGTGCGCTCAATCACTGACCGGGTGCTGGTCATGAAGTCCGGCGAAATCGTTGAGGAAGGTCCCACAGGAAACGTCTTCGATGCGCCCAAACACGATTACACAAAACAATTGGTCGCCGCCGCGCCGGTTCTCCCGGCCGATATCACCGCGGCCTGAGGAGGAACGATGCGCAACAAGTTGGCTCTCTGGTTTGATCCGGCCAAATGCCTGATCAACGGTGAATGGACCGCGCCTTCAGGCGGCGGCACGCTGCCGCTATATAACCCCTCAACAGGGGAAGAGATCGGGGCCATTGCACGGGGCACTTCGGAAGACATCGATGCCGCCGTTGCAGCTGCGGAAGCCGCCCGCAACGGCGTGTGGGGAAAAACAACAGCAGTCGAGCGCGGGCGGATCCTCTTCAAACTCCGCGAACTGGTCTTGCAAAAGGTCGAAGAACTTGCCCGGATCGAGGCAATTGATGTCGGCAAGCCGCTCAAACAGGCCCGCGCTGACGCCATCGCCCTTGCCCGGTATCTGGAATTCTATGGTGGGGCCGCAGACAAGCTCCACGGCGAGACCATTCCCTATCTCGACGGCTACACGGTTTACACCTTGCGCGAACCGCACGGCGTCACCGGTCATATCGTTCCGTGGAACTATCCGATGCAGATAATCGGCCGATCGATTGGCGCTGCCCTTGCGACCGGCAACGCTTGTGTCTTGAAGCCTGCGGAAGACGCCTGTTTGACGGCCCTTGCCTTTGCAGATCTTGCCAAGGCGGCGGGTCTGCCCGATGGGGTGTTGAACGTCGTGCCGGGGCTCGGGTCGGAGGCGGGCACCGCGCTCTCGTCTCATCCGGGCATTCATCATGTCAGCTTTACCGGCTCCGTCGCGACCGGGGTGCACATTCAAACGGCAGCTGCCAAAAACGTCATTCCGGTCACCCTGGAGCTTGGTGGAAAATCACCGCAGCTCGTGTTTGATGATGCCGACCTCGACGCGGCCCTGCCGTTCCTGGTGAATGCCGGGATGCAGAACGCGGGCCAGACCTGTTCGGCCTCCTCCCGCATTCTGGTTCAGCGTGGGCTCTATGATCAGGTCGTTGAGCGCATGGCCGGCCGGTACGGCGATCTGAAGGTGGGGCCGGCGCTTTCCGATCTCGATGTCGGGCCGCTGATCTCGAAAAAGCAGCAGGGCATTGTCTCAACCTTCATCGACCGGGGCGCGGATCTGGAAAAGGCCGCGGAAGGCGTTTTGAAGGATGCGCCAGAGGGCGGGAGCTATGTAACGCCAACGCTCTTTGCAGGCGTCAAACCGGATCATGTTCTGGCCCGCGACGAGATTTTTGGTCCCGTGCAGGTGATCATCCCCTTTGATGATGAGGATGAGGCCGTCGCGATTGCCAATGGCACCGACTACGGCCTTGTCGCCAGCATCTGGAGCCGGGACGGCGCCCGGCAGATGCGCCTTGCGAAAAAGATCCGGACAGGTCAGGTCTTCATCAACAATTATGGGGCCGGCGGCGGTGTGGAGCTGCCCTTCGGCGGCATGGGAAAATCCGGGCATGGCCGGGAAAAGGGCTTTGAAGCCCTTTATGGCTTCACCACGCTGAAAACCGTCGCCGCCTATCACGGCTGATCCTCAAAAAGATAAATGATTTAAGGGAGTTAAACCCATGAGATTGCAAGGCAAAACAGCGATTGTTACCGGCGGGGCGTCCGGTTTTGGGGCTGGCATAGTGCGTAAGTTCGCGACTGAGGGCGCCAAGGTGCTGATTGCAGATCTGAATCTGGATTTGGCCGAAGAAGTCGCCGCAGAAGTCGGTGGATTTGCCACAAAAGCCGACGTGGCCAGCAATGATAGCGTGGTGGAGCTTGCACAGACTGCGGCCTCCAAGCTCGGCCGTGTCGATATTCTGGTCAACAACGCCGGGATCACCCATCTGCCGAAGCCGATGCAGGAGGTCACCGAGAACGAATTCGACAAGGTGATGGCGGTCAACTGCAAGTCCGTTTACCTGATGGCGAGGCACTTCGTTCCTGGAATGATCGACCGCGGATCCGGTGCGATCCTCAATGTCGCCTCGACCGCCGGTCTCAGCCCGCGCCCGAACCTCAACTGGTACAATGCCTCCAAGGGCTGGATGATCACCGCGACCAAGACAATGGCGGTCGAATTGGCGCCCAAAGGCGTGCGCGTCAACGCGCTCTGCCCGGTTGCTGGTGAAACCCCGCTCTTGAAAAGTTTCATGGGCGAGGATACGCCGGAAATGCGGGCAAAATTCCTCTCCACCATCCCGATCGGCCGCTTCTCGACACCCGAAGATCTCGGCAACGCGGCCTGTTACCTTTGTTCCGACGAAGCCTCGATGATCACCGGAGTCGCCATGGAAGTTGATGGTGGGCGGTGTATTTGAGGGGATGGCTTGATCTGATTTTTTCCGTGGTGTCATCCTGGAAGCAGCGCAGCGGCGATCCGGGATCCATTCGTTCGCAGAGCATTTTTTGCCAATCTCCAAAACCCGCCGCAATTCCTCTATTCAGCGCATGCTGCACCGCAAGATATTTTAAATATAAAATTTCATACTTGAAATATCTGAAAATCGAGCGCAGGATCAGCCCCAGACGTTTTGGCTAAGATCAGATCCGGGGAGAATGAACGTGCGCATCGTGTGTCTTGGAGGCGGGCCGGCCGGTCTTTACTTCGCCATTTCGATGAAGCTGCGGGACAGCTCTCACGAGATCACCGTGATTGAGCGCAATAAGGCGGACGACACATTCGGCTGGGGCGTGGTTCTGTCCGATGAAACCCTCGACAATCTGGCTGCCAACGATCCCGTCAGCGCGGAAACAATCCGCGCGAATTTTGCCTATTGGGATGACATCGCGCTGTTGGTCGGCCAGGAAAAACAGCTGTCCAGCGGCCACGGCTTCTGCGGCATCGGCCGCAAGAAACTCTTGCTATTGCTGCAGGAGCGCGCCCGTGAACTCGGCGTGGAATTGAAATTCGAAACCGAAGTTGGCAGCGCCGAAGATTACCGCAAGGACTACGATCTGGTTGTTGCTGCCGATGGTCTGAATTCCAGGACCCGCACGCTCTATGCCGATACGTTCAAGCCGGACATCGATGTGCGTAAATGCCACTTCGTCTGGCTCGGCACCCATCAGACCTTCTCCGACGCCTTCACGTTTATCTTTGAAAAGACTGAACACGGCTGGGTTTGGGCGCACGCCTATCAGTTCGACGATGATACGGCGACCTTCATTGTTGAATGCATGCCGGAAACTTTCGAAGCCTTTGGTTTCGCTGATATGAGCCAGCAGGAAAGCATCAAGACCTGCGAGGAGATTTTCAAGGATCATCTTGGCGGCCATAGCCTGATGACCAATGCCAACCACATTCGCGGATCCGCCTGGATCCAGTTCCCACGGGTGCTGTGCGAGAAATGGTCCCACGAGAACGTTGTCCTGATGGGCGATGCGGCCGCAACCGCGCATTTTTCCATCGGCTCGGGCTCGAAGCTGGCTTTGGAATCCGCCATTTCGCTGGCGGATCTGCTGCACAGCGAGCCGGACCTTGCCTCAGCATTTGCGATTTATGAGGATCAGCGCCGCCTGGAAGTCTTGCGCCTGCAGTCTGCTGCACGCAACTCGCTGGAGTGGTTCGAAAATGTCGAGCGCTACCTCCATCTTGATCCGGTCCAGCTGAACTATTCGCTGCTTACCCGGTCCCAGCGCATAAGCCATGAAAACCTGCGCGAGCGGGATCCGAAATGGCTGGCAAGCGCTGAAAGCTGGTTCATGGGCGAGGCCCGCAAGGACGCCGGTCTGCCGGTTGCAGACAATGAAAACACGCCGCCGCGCGCGCCGATGTTTGCGCCATTCAAGCTGCGTGAGATGGAGCTGAAAAGCCGGATTGTCGTCTCGCCGATGGCGCAGTACAAGGCCGTGGATGGCTGTCCGACCGATTGGCACCTGACCCATTATGGCGAACGGGCCAAGGGCGGGGCCGGGCTTGTCTATGTCGAGATGACCTGTGTCAGCCCGGAAGGCCGCATCACGCCGGGTTGCCCGGGGCTCTATGCACCGGAGCACGAAACAGCCTGGCGGCGCCTAACTGATTTTGTGCACGAGAACACGGACGCAAAGATCGCCTGCCAGATCGGGCATTCCGGCCGCAAGGGCTCGACCAATCTTGGTTGGGAGGGGATGGACCTGCCGCTTGAAGACGGCAACTGGGACTTGGTGTCCGCGTCCGCAATTCCCTGGTCATCGCGCAACGCGACCCCACGTGAAATCACCCGCGCGGAAATGGACCAGATCGGCGATCAGTTTGTCGCCTCTGCTGAGATGGCGGACCGTGCCGGCTTCGACATGATCGAATTGCATGCAGCCCACGGCTATTTGTTGTCATCCTTCATTTCGCCGGTCTCGAATGTCCGGACCGATGACTATGGCGGCAGCCTTGAAAACCGGATGCGCTATCCGCTGGAAGTTTTGAGGGCGATGCGCGCTGTCTGGCCGGAAGAAAAGCCGATGTCAGTCCGCATATCCGCGAACGATTGGGTTGGCGAGGACGGCGTTACACCGGACGAAGCGATCGAGATTGCCCGCATGTTCGCAGATGCCGGTGCGGATCTCATTGACGTCTCCGCGGGTCAAACGACCGTTGATGCCAAGCCGGTCTACGGCCGCATGTTCCAGACGCCGTTCTCTGACCGAATCCGGAATGAGGCGGGCCTGACCACCATGGCCGTCGGCAACATTTTCGAGGCCGATCACGCAAATTCGATCCTGATGGCAGGCCGCGCGGATCTGGTGGCCGTCGGTCGCCCGCATCTGACCGATCCCTACTGGACGCTGCATGAAGGGGCGAAGATCGGCGATCGTGCGGCACCCGATTGGCCGCTGCCGTACCTCGCTGGCCGCGATCAGCTGTGGCGGCTTGCAGACAAGAACGCCGAGACGGTGGGCAAGGTATGACGCTTGCCGGAAAACATGTGATCGTGACGGGCGGCGGATCCGGGGCAGGCGCGGAAATCGCGCATGCCTTTGAGACGGCAGGCGCCAAAGTCACCATCATGGGCCGGAATGCGGAAAAGCTCGAAGCACAAAATCTGCCGTATCAGGTCTGTGATGTGTCGGATCCGGCCGCGATCAAACCAGCCTTCGACGCTGCCCGTCAGGAGCAAGGCCCGATTTCAGTCGTAGTCGCCAATGCGGGTGCGACGGAAAGCGTGCCGTTTGCCAAGATGTCACCCGAAGCCTTCAGCGCTAATTTGGCGGTCAATCTGACCGGTGTTGCGTTCTCCTTCCAAGCTGCCTTGAGCGATATGAAGAATGCCGGCTGGGGCCGGATGATGGCGATTGCCTCAACAGCGGGTCTCAAGGGTTATCCGTATGTGTCCGGCTATTGCGCCGCAAAGCATGGTGTTGTCGGCCTGACCCGGTCGCTGTCGGTCGAGTTGGCGCGCACTGGGATCACGGTCAATGCAATCTGCCCCGGCTTTCTCGAAACACCCATGCTGGAGCGTTCGATCGACAACATAGTCGAAAAGACCGGCATGGAGCGCGAGGCAGCCTTAGGAACACTGCGCAAGATCAACCCGCAAAACCGGTTCGTTCAGCCACGGGAAGTTGCCGAAACGGCGCTTTGGCTGTGCTCCGACGGAGCGGCCAGCGTTAACGGCCACGCGCTTAGTCTGTCGGGAGGCGAGATCTGATGGCCGCGCACGACACCTCCGCGGAGCCAATCTCCAAATCCCGGCTGCGTCTCTGGCTTCGCTTGCTCAAGGCAACATCCGGAATTGAAACCGAACTTCGCCGGCGTTTGCGCGATGAATGCGACACCACGCTGCCTCGGTTCGATGTCCTGTCGGCGCTGTCGCGCTATCCGGACGGCCTAAAAATGAGCGAAATTTCCGCGTTTCTCAAAGTCTCCAACGGCAATGTAACCGGCATCGTTGAGCGTCTGGTCGAAGACGGTCATGCGGTCCGTATGGCGGTTCCGGGCGACAAACGCGCCAACCGGGTCAAGCTGACGTCCGAAGGGCACGCGATTTTCGCAGATCTGGCCGCCAAACATGAAGGTTGGATCGATGAGCTGATGGGCGGTCTCGACCGCACTGCCATTGCAGCTTGCAACGAGATTTTTGAACAATTTGGATCTTCCGGCGAACCGGAGACAGCACTGAAAAAGGCAGGCCGCCCATGACCGACGCCCCGAAACACTTCAATCTGTCCGTCGATGGCGGCATCGCGCGGGTCTCGCTCAACCGGCCGGAGCGGAAAAACCCGCTGACCTTTGAAAGCTATGCAGAGCTGCGCGACTGGTTCCGGGATCTGGTCTATCGCGACGACATTCATGCCGTGGTCTTCCTGCCGAACGGGGGCAATTTCTCCTCCGGCGGCGATGTCCACGATATCATCGGCCCGCTGACCAGGATGTCGATGAAGGAATTGCTTGCCTTCACCCGGATGACGGGGGATCTGGTCAAGGCGATCGTCAATTGCGGAAAGCCGGTGATTGCAGCAATTGATGGGGTGTGCGTCGGCGCCGGGGCGATCATCGCCATGGCTTCAGACCTGCGCTTTGCCACTCCGGACGCCAAAACGGCGTTCCTATTCACCCGCGTAGGCCTTGCGGGCTGTGATATGGGCGCCTGCGCCATTCTTCCCCGGATCATCGGCCAGGGCCGGGCGGCGGAGCTGCTCTACACTGGCCGCTCCATGAGCGCCGATGAAGGGGAACGCTGGGGCTTCTTCAATCGCTTGGTGGATGCGAACTCACTGGAAAACGAAGCTGTCACCTTTGCAGAGCGGATCGTGGCAGGGCCGAACTTTGCGCACATGATGACCAAGACGATGCTCGCGCAAGAATGGTCGATGTCGATTGAGCAGGCGATTGAGGCCGAAGCGCAGGCGCAGGCGATCTGCATGCAGACCGGGGATTTCGAGCGGGCCTACAACGCCTTCGTCAACAAGGAAAAACCGGTGTTCGAGGGCAACTGATGGCAGACAAGAGTTTTCTTTCCTGGCCGTTTTTCGAAGACCGGCACCGCACGTTGGCTGCCGAACTGGAGGACTTTGCGAAAGGTCTTCAGGTCGACCATTCTGACACTGACCAGGCCTGCCGGTTGCTGGTCAAGGCGATGGGGGCCGCCGGGTGGCTTCAGCCGACAGCTTCCGAGGACGGGGCGCCGCTGGATGTCCGTACTCTGTGCCTCTCCCGTGAAATTCTCGCGCGCCATGACGGGTTGGCCGATTTTGCGCTCGCCATGCAAGGTCTTGGCACGGGGGCCTTGTCGCTGTTTGGGACCGCGGAACAAAAAGCGGTCTGGCTGCCGAAAACCCGATCCGGAGAGGCAATCTCGGCATTTGCGCTCACCGAGCCGCAATCCGGTTCCGATGTCGCAAATTCCACCATGACTGCGACGGATGATGGCGACAGCTACGTTCTGAATGGTGAAAAGACCTGGATCTCCAACGGTGGTATTGCCGACGTTTATACTCTGTTTGCCCGCACCGGCGAGGCGCCCGGCGCCAAGGGGTTGTCGGCTTTTGTCGTAACGCCGGATCGTCAAGGGTTTGAAATTACCGAACGTCTTGACACGATTGCCCCGCATCCGCTGGCAACACTGCGTTTCACCGATTGCCGGATCAAAAAATCCGACCTAATCGGCAACCCGGGCGATGGATTCAAAATCGCCATGTCTGTGCTCGACATCTTCCGCTCCACGGTCGCAGCAGCCGCGCTGGGCTTTGCCCGCAGGGCTTTGGACGAGGCGCTTGAGCGGGTGAGCACACGCCAGATTCAGGGCGCACCGCTCGCCGATCTTCAGATGGTGCAAGGACATATCGCCGACATGGCACTGGACGTGGATGCAGCTGCCCTGCTGATCTACCGGGCCGCATGGGCCAAGGACAGCGGCGCGCCGCGCGTCACCCGGGAAGCGGCGATGGCCAAGCTTTTCGCCACCGAACAAGCGCAGCAAGTGATCGACAAGGCCGTTCAGCTGCATGGCGGTGATGGCGTGCGCTCCGGTGAAACCGTAGAGAAGCTCTATCGCGAGATCCGGGCCTTGCGCATTTATGAAGGCGCAACGGACGTCCAGAAAATCGTCATTGCACGCCAGACACTTGGCGCTTTTGCCGCTGACAGCGCCAATCAGGGAGGATAGCCAATGCTGGGTCCAACCGCTCACACCGACACCTTTGCCCGGGACAACCTTCCGCCTCAGGATCAATGGCCGGAGTTTCTTCTGGATGGATTTGACTATCCCGATCACATCAATGTCGGCGTTGAGCTCACCGACAAAATGGTTGAGAAAGGTCTCGGGGATCACACAGCGTTAATCGGCAATGGCCGCCGCCGGACCTACAAGGAACTCTCCGACTGGACCAACCGCCTCGCCCATGCGCTGGTGGAAGATCTGGGTGTGAAGCCGGGCAATCGTGTTCTAATACGTTCCGCCAACAATCCGGCGATGGTTGCCTGCTGGCTGGCGGCGACCAAGGTTGGTGCGGTTGTGGTCAACACCATGCCGATGCTGCGTGCCGGGGAACTTGCCAAGATCGTCGACAAGGCGGAAATCGAATTCGCACTGTGTGACACACGGTTGATGGACGAGATGGTCGCCTGCGCCAAGACATCATCATATCTAAAAAAAGTCATCGGCTTTGACGGCACGTCCAACCATGATGCCGAACTCGACCGTCTGGCGCTGACCAAATCCGTCCGGTTTGACGCGGTCAATACCGGCCGTGACGATGTCGCCCTGCTGGGATTTACTTCCGGGTCCACAGGATCACCCAAGGCGACTATGCATTTTCACCGGGACATCCTGATCATTGCAGATGGCTATGCCAAGGAAGTGCTCGCCGTCACACCGGACGATGTGTTTGTCGGGTCGCCGCCGCTCGCCTTCACCTTCGGCCTTGGTGGTTTAGCGGTCTTCCCGCTGCGTTTTGGAGCTGCAGCCACGCTTCTGGAGAACGCTTCACCGCCGAACATGATCGAGATCATCCAGACCTACAAGGCAACGGTCTGCTTTACGGCACCAACGGCCTACCGCGTCATGCTGCAGGCAATGGAAGAAGGTGCAGACCTCTCGTCCTTGCGGGCGGCAGTCTCAGCGGGTGAAACGCTTCCGGCACCGGTCTATGACGCCTGGATGGCAAAGACGGGGAAACCGATGCTGGACGGCATCGGGGCCACCGAAATGCTGCATATTTTTGTTTCCAACCGGTTTGATGATCACAAGCCGGCCTGCACCGGTAAACCGGTCTCGGGCTACGAGGTCAAGATCGTTGGTCAGGATGGAGAACCTGTCGCGCGAGGCGACGTCGGACGGTTGGCCGTGCGCGGTCCGACTGGATGCCGCTATCTCGCGGATGAACGTCAGAAAAAATATGTTGTTGATGGCTGGAACATCACCGGCGACAGTTTTTCAATGAGCGAAGACGGTCATTTGCACTTCGCCGCGCGCAATGACGACATGATCATATCCGCCGGTTACAACATTGCCGGACCGGAGGTTGAAGCCGCGCTATTGGCGCATGATGTGGTGCTGGAGTGTGCCGTCATTGGCGTGCCAGACCCGGATCGCGGGTCCATCGTTCAGGCACACATCGTCCTTGTCGAGGGCAATGAACCAACGGACGAGCTGACCAAGGCGTTACAGGATCACGTGAAAGCGGTCATCGCACCTTACAAATACCCGCGCTCCGTCATTTTCACCGACACGTTGCCCAAAACGGCGACCGGGAAGGTTCAAAGGTTCCGGCTTCGGGAAGAGCTGTAGGACAGCACTCAGAATAAACCGGCGTTTGGGCAGCGTCGGGGATCACACATGGCCCCTTGGTTTTAGACGGTCAAAGACGCCGCAGAGCCACGTAATTCGGGAACAGCAGGTCAAATTCTTTAGGAGAACCAACATGAAACAAACACTACTTGCGGCGGTTGCCGCACTCAGCCTCGGCGTTGCTGCGGCGTCTGCAGAGCCGGTGAAGGTCGGCATGATCACCACCTTGTCAGGCGGTGGTGCCGGTCTTGGCATCGATGTTCGCGATGGCTTCATGTTAGCGGTCAAGCAGTCCGGCAATGAAGATATTGAAGTCATCATTGAAGACGATCAGCGTAAGCCGGATGTTGCCGTAAAACTTGCCGACAAACTGGTGCAGGCCGAAAATGTGGACGTTCTGACTGGTCTCATCTGGTCGAACCTTGCCATGGCCGTCATCCCATCCGTAACGGCGCAGGGAAAGTTCTATCTGTCGCCGAACGCAGGTCCGTCCATGCTGGCTGGCAAGGGGTGTCACCCGAACTACTTCAACGTGGCCTGGCAGAACGACAACCTGCATGAAGCCGCAGGCGCATTTGCCAATGTGGAAGGCTACAAGAACAGCTTCATTCTCGCGCCGAATTATCCGGCTGGCAAGGACGCACTCACAGGCTACCAGCGTCTTTACAAAGGCGATTTGGCGGGTGAGCTCTACACCAAGCTGGGGCAAACCGATTATGCGGCTGAACTCGCGCAAATCCGTGCGTCTGGTGCAGACAGTGTCTACTTTTTCCTTCCGGGCGGAATGGGCATCTCATTCCTGAAACAGTATGCCGGCAGCGGCATCGACCTGCCGGTCGTTGGCCCGGCGTTCTCCTTTGACCAAGGGATCCTGCAAGCAGTTGGCGACGCTGCGCTTGGTGTTCGTAACACCAGTCAGTGGTCCAAGGACATCAACACACCGGTCAACAACGCATTCGTCGAGAGCTTCCAAGCGGAATACGGCCGTTTGCCGTCGCTCTACGCGTCTCAAGGGTTTGACACCGCCAACCTGTTGCTATCCGCCATGGCAAAAGCCGACGTGAAGGACGCGGATGCTTTCCGGGAAGCGCTTCGGGAAGCTGATTTCAAGAGCACGCGCGGCGAATTCAGATTCGGCCCCAACAACCATCCGATTCAGGATATCTACGTGCGGGAAGTCATCAAGGAAGGCGATGTCTTCACCAACAAGATCATCGGCAAGGCGCTGAACAGCCATTCAGATGCCTATTGGTCCGAGTGCAACATGTAAGGTGATGTTTGGCCTCGGTCATTCGATCGGGGCCAGCTTTCGGGTGGAACTGCATGTCTTTGATATTGCTGATAGAGCAGATTTTAAACGGCCTCCAATTCGGGATCATGTTGTTCCTGATGGCCGCAGGTCTGACGTTAATCTTCGGAGTGATGGGGCTGATCAATCTGGCCCATGGATCGCTCTACATGATCGGGGCCTTTTGCGCCGCAGCTGTTGCCGGAGCAACCGGATCATTCCTGCTGGGATTGATTGCGGCGCTGGCCGGAGCTGCCATAGCCGGAGCCCTTGTCGAACTTGTCGTCATCCGGCGGCTTTATACTAAGGATCACCTGGATCAAGTACTCGCGACTTTCGCACTGATCCTGATCTTTTCAGAAGGGACACGATGGCTGTTCGGCTCTTTTCCGCTCTTTTTGGATATTCCCGATGCGCTGTCCGGACCGGTGACGCTTCCGGGCGGTATTGAGTATCCGCTTTACCGCCTTACGCTGATCATCGTTGGATTGCTTGTCGCTGCCGGTTTGTTCCTTCTGATTTCGCGCACCCGCCTTGGGATTCAGATTAGGGCCGGGGAGAACGACCGGGAAATGATCGCAGCGCTCGGTGTCGACATTGCCAAGCTCTACACCATCGTCTTTGCGCTGGGGGCAGCGCTTGCCGGTCTTGCCGGAGCCCTCGTTGGGGCAATCCAGTCGGTGCAAGTCGGCATGGGCGAGCCTGTGTTGATTTTGGCTTTTGTTGTAATCGTCATCGGCGGCATTGGCTCCATCAAGGGCGCGCTCATTGGCGCGATCCTGGTTGGCCTCACGGATACACTCGGCGGCATCTTCCTGCCTGAGCTGATGAAACTCTTCTTCAGTCCGGCAACGGCCACGTCCATCGGATCTTCGATCGCCTCCATGGCGATCTACATCCTGATGGCTGCAGTCCTTGTGTTGCGCCCAACCGGTCTGTTTGGAGCGCGCGCATGACCCGGGAAACAATGTTCAACTCGGCCGCGCTTGCCGCACTGGCCCTCGTTCCGCTCTGGGCGCATTATTCCGGTGAGCCGTTCACCGTGACCCTTGCCACCCGCGCTGTCATTCTTGCGCTGGCGGCGGTCGGTCTGCACATCGCCCTGGGTCTTGGCGGCCTTGTCAGCCTTGGACACGCTGTCTTCTTCGGGATTGGCGGCTATGCAATGGGTATCCTTGCCCATCATGCGCAGACTTACACCCCATTGATGGAATGGCCGTTCGTTGTCGAGGGCACCAAATCCATGCCGGTGATCTGGCTGGTCGCCGTGGTTCTGTCGTCTGTTGTGGCCTACTTCATCGGTCTCTTGTCACTCAGAACCTCCGGCGTTTACTTCATCATGATCACGCTGGCATTCGGACAGATGTTCTTTTTCTTTGCGATCAGTTGGAGTGCCTATGGCGGTGAAGACGGCCTGTCGATCTATGTCCGCAATGGCTTTCCGGGCGTGAACACACTCGTTCCGATCCAGTTCTATGCCGTGTGCTTTGTGATCCTCGCAGCGGTGATGTTCTTTGCCGCACGGTTGCAACGATCACCTTTTGGCCTTGCGCTCAATGCGGCACGCCAAGTGCCGGACCGGGTCGAAACCGTTGGTCTAAACCCGATGCGCTTGCGTCTGGTTGCGTTCGTATTGTCCGGTGCGATCACGGGTCTCGCCGGGGCTCTTTTTGCCGATCTCAACCGGTTTGTCAGCCCGACCATGTTCTCCTGGCAGATGTCCGGAGAGCTGATCATCTTCATTATTCTCGGCGGACTTGGCCGGCTGTACGGGCCGGTTGTCGGTGCCGTAGTTTTTGTGGCGCTTGAGCACATCCTCGGGGACCTGTCCGATTACTGGCACATCTATTTGGGTGTCCTGTTGCTGGGTGTCGTGCTGTTCGCACGCGGCGGGATCATCGGCATGCTGCTTGGCCGGGAGGTGGCACATGACTGAGGCAATTCTCGCAACGCAAGGCATCTCCAAGAGCTTCGGAGCGCTGAAGGCCAGTGACGATGTTTCCATTGATCTGATGGCTGGAGAAATCCACGCGATCATCGGACCGAACGGGGCTGGCAAGTCGACCTTGATCAAGCAGATCTGCGGCGGTCTCAAGCCGGATACCGGAACGGTGAAGCTGTTGGGGGAGGACGTCACCGATCTGCCAACGGAACTGCGGGCACGCGTCGGGCTCGGACGGACCTTCCAGATCTCGGCGCTCGCGATGGAAGACACTGTTCTTCAAAATGCGGTGCTGGGCGCGCTTGGGGGACAGGGAAACCCATGGCGATTTTTCAAGCCGGTTCTTAAAGACAAGGACCTTTTGGACACCGCTATGGAAGCGCTGGAGCGCGTCGGTCTTCAAGATCATGCAAAGACACGCACGGCAGAACTCAGCCACGGTCAGAGACGTCAGCTGGAAGTGGCCGTTGCCCTGACATTGAAGCCGAAAGCCTTCGTGATGGATGAACCCATGGCCGGCCTCGGTACGGAAGGCTCCAAGCGGCTTACCGAGTTTCTTGGCGATCTCCGCCATCAGGCGCCGATCCTTTTGGTCGAGCACGACATGGACGCCGTTTTTGCATTGGCCGATCGGATCAGCGTGCTGGTCTACGGCAAAGTCATCGCAACCGGCACAGTTGAAGAAATCCGCGCCAACAAAGATGTGCGCGATGCTTATCTGGGAGACGAAGCATGAGCGCGCTTTTGGCTCTCTCCAATGTCACGGCCAGTTATGGCCCCAGTCAGGCACTGTTTGACGTGTCCTTGTCAATCGGCGAAGGCGAAGTGGTCGCATTGATGGGCCGAAACGGCATGGGCAAGTCAACAACCGTCAAGACGATTTGCGGCATGTTACCGTCCGGCGGAGAAATCCGGTTCAAGGACAAGGTGATTGGCGGCATGCCAAGCCACAAGGTCGCGCGCCTTGGTGTGGGGCTGGTGCCGGAGGGCCGGCGCTGCTTTGCCGATCTGTCGGTTGAGGAGAACCTGACTGCTGCGGCTCGTCCCGGTACCTGGGATTTCGCCAAGGTCGCGGAGCTGTTTCCGCGTCTGGCCGAGCGCCGGAACCAGAAGGCGGCCTCGCTGTCTGGCGGGGAGCAGCAAATGCTGGCGATCGGCAGGGCGCTGATGACCAATCCGATCCTCGTCATCCTGGATGAGGCGACAGAAGGCCTTGCGCCGATCATCCGGCAGGAAATCTGGGCGGCCATTAGCCATCTGAAGAACAGCAGTGGATTGTCGATCCTCTTGGTCGACAAGTCTTTGAAAGAGCTGCAGCAGGTCGCCGATCAGGGTGTCATTCTGGAACGGGGCCGAACGGTCTGGTCAGGCCGGATGGCGGATTTGGACGCGGAGACCGGAGAAAAATATCTCGGGATCTAGGGAGTCTGTCTCTTAAGTCCCGGGCAAATAAGAAAGACGCATTATGAGCCACAAAATCATTCATCCCGACGGCTGGGCCCCGGCAAAGGGGTATGCCAACGGTGTATTAAGCCGCAAGGGCGTTTTGCATATCGGCGGTCAGATCGGCTGGAATGCCGATCAGGTTTTTGAGACCCACGATTTCATCGGTCAGATGGAACAGGCGCTCAGGAACATTCTTGATGTCGTTCTGGCAGCGGGCGGTAAGGCGGAGGATATCGTCCGTTTGACCTGGTTTGTGACCGACAAGAAGGAATACCTCGCCCGTCAGAGCGAAATTGGCGCGATCTACCGTAAGGTCATGGGCCGCCATTTTCCGGCAATGTCGATGGTCGTGGTCGCCGGCCTGATCGAAGATGAAGCCTTGGTCGAAATCGAGGCGACGGCCGAGATCGGTTGATGATTTTTATGCTTCGGGCAAGAACCAGTCCCGGGCGTTTTCGTAGCTGATGCGGCGGATAAGGCCGTCGCTCAGCTCTTTATGGGCGGGGATAGACCCATCCTCGACCCAACGGCCGACCATCCGGCAAACAAGCCGCCGATAATATTCGTGCCTTGGGAACGAAAGGAAAGACCGGGAATCGGTCAGCATCCCGACAAAGCGTGAGAGAAGGCCCATCTGGGCAACTTGCGTGAGCTGCCGTTCCATCCCGTCCAGCTGATCATTGTACCACCAGCCTGGCCCTGCCTGGACTTTCCCCGGCTCAGATCCGTCCTGGAAGTTACCGGCAATCGTCACCAGCATCTCGTTGTGGATCGGGTTGAGCGCATAAAGGATGGTGCGCGGAAGGCCTTTTCGGGAATTGATCAGGTCGAGCACGGAATTGAGGGACTCACCGATCCCGGAATCTGACATGCAATCGCCCCCAACATCGGGGCCAAGAGCCCTGAATAGGCGGGAGTTCTGATTGCGCAAGACACCAATGTGGTACTGCATGACGATGCCGCGCTCAGCATAGGCTTCACCCAGTTCAATCAGCACGGCTGCTTTGAAGTCAGCCGCATCTTGTGCCGACATGGGCCAGCCGTTTTGTCCGCTCCTCAGAATGATATCAAGTTCCCGGGGAGGACGCTTTTCAAAGGCCGGCAGATCGTTGAGACCGTGATCCGCCGCCTTGCAGCCAAGAGACACAAAAAAGTCGAGTCGTTTGAGCAAGGCTGCGATCAACGTATCGAAACTGTCGACTGCAATGCCGCTGGCCTCGCCCAGTTTGCGGCAATAGGCAGCAAATCCAGGGGCTGTCGGAACGAGGGCTTTGTCCGGCCTGAAACTTGGGGCCACTGGAACCGTAAAGTCCGGATCGGACTTCAGAGCGGCATGCCACGCAAGATCGTCCGTCGGGTCGTCTGTCGTGCCCACATATTCAACGTTCATGGCAGTCAGCAGACCCTGGGCACTGCGGCTGGGTTGCGTTAGGGCAGCATTGGCGAGCTCCCAGACTTCATCCGCGGTGTCGGGTCCGAAAACGCCATCCCATTGAAAGTAGCGCTGCAGTTCCAGATGGGTCCAGTGATAGAGCGGATTGCCCAGGCAATGAGGGATGGTCTGCGCGAAGGCATCGAATTTGTCCCGATAGTCCGCTGCACCTGTGACGAGTTCTTCAGGCACCCCGTTCCAACGCATGGCCCGCCATTTATAGTGATCGCCCTCCAGCCAGATTTCACCAATCGACCGCCAGGATTTGTTTTTTGCAATGGCCGCCGGATCCAGATGATTGTGAAAGTCGACAATCGGCAGATGCTTGGCAACGTCATGGTAAAGGCGACGGCTGGCCGCGGTATCAAGCAGAAAGTCCGGGCCGAGAAAGGGTGCAGTCATAAAAAGGTCCTTGGTGCTACGCTGCCAGTGCTGCGCGCACACCGTCGTGTTTCAGTGTTTTGTAGGCGTGTGTTACTTGCTTTACAAATGCTGGCTCTGCTGGAAGATCAGAGCCGAAAATACCGGCCAGCAACATCATGTTAAGCACATAATCCTCATCGTCTGACCCCGCGACAAGTTCAGATATTCGGCTGGCATGCGGATCGTTGACGGGCAGGTCTGCACCGGTCTCTGAAGTGCCCCGGCAGTATCGCATCCAGCCGGCGACCGCCAAAGCAGACAGCGGCCAGGGCCGGTCTGCTTCAATATGACGTCTGATTGGCGCCAAAAGCCGTTGCGGCAGTTTCTGGCTGCCGTCTAATGCGATTTGCGTGGTTCTGTGACGAAGGGCCTGATTGGAAAAACGCGCGATCAGTTCGTCGCCGTAGGCAGAGATATCGAAGCCACCCGGAACGGACAATGTTGGAGCTTGTTCGCCCATCATGAGGTTTTGGGTCGCGGTTTTGAAGACAGGATCAGCCATGCAATCGGCAATCGTCTCCTTGCCTGCAAGAGCGCCGAGATACGCCAGGAAGGAGTGGCTGCCGTTCAGCATGCGCAGCTTGATATCTTCATAGGGTTCGACGTCGGGAACAAAACGCGCGCCCGCCAGATCCCAGTTTGGCTTTTCTCCGGCAAAACTATCTTCAATCACCCACTGCTTGAACGGTTCACACAAGATGCCGTTGGGGTCGGATGTGCCGAGCGCGCCAGCCAGTTTCTCAAAAGACGCCTCGGTCATGGCCGGCGTGATGCGGTCGACCATGGAACAGGGAAACCGGCAGTTTTCGAAGATCCAGTCTTTCAGTTCGGGGTCCCGCTTTTCGGCAAACTCGAGGACGGCCGTTCCGCAGAGTTTGCCATTTGCAGGGAGATTATCGCAGGACAGAATTGTGAGCCCGGGGAGCTTTCGTTGGCTTCTCAGGCGCAGGCCCTCGACAAGAAGGCCGATTGCCGTCTTGGGATCGGTTGGCTGTTTCAGGTCGGCCGCGATGCCAGCATTTTCAAGATCGAGGCGCCCGCGAGTGAGGCCGTAGCCCTTCTCCGTGATCGTCAAAGTGACGACGTGTAGATCCGGGTCACAGATCTGGGCAATAAGTGCGTCGATGCCATCGCGATTGGGATGCAGTGTCTTGATCACGGCACCGACTTGCCTAAGCGCAAGGGCATCGTCAGACATTTCGCCGACCGTGAACAAACCACCCGCCTTATCAAGCGCGGAGAGTTCGTCTGCACCCGAATTCAATCGGGCAACCGCCATGCCCCAGTCGCTTTTACTCTGGCACAACAGTTCGTCTTGAAAGACCGCGGTATGCGCTTTGGCAAAGGCACCAAACCCGATATGAAAAACGCGGATTTTAAGTAGGCTGCGATCATAGTCAGGGAGGGAGAGGTTCACGGACATAATTTAAATACTCAAACAAAGAAAAGGGGTGTCTCCGTACTGGTCGGAGCTCCGTTGACAACTAGCGGAGATGAGCCAGCAAGCCAGAGGTCGACTTGATCATAGGCAGGCTTGTAAGTGCCGCTCATGTACCAGTTCAGCATAACCGTTGCGCTGTTTCGTGACAGGGTCATGCGTGTCAGACAATGGTCTGAGGCAAGGGCATTGGCAGAGACACCGTCATCATCATAAGCACGGCTCTCGCGCGTCGGGGCATCCGGGTTCTGCGGGTATATTCGCCAGGTTCGTGTCTTGTCAGTCTGTGCCGTACTGCGCGTATTCGGACCGGCCGTCGGTAAAACCGTGCCGCCACGGACGAATAGCGGAATAGTGTCTTGATTGACTGGCACGTTCAACATCTGCCCGCCCGGATACCACGTTGTTCCTGCAAAATCCCACCAGCCTTCCGTACACGCCGGCAGGGGAACTGAGCGGCTCTCCGCGCCTTTTTCAATAACCGTCGCGACGAGCAGATCGGTCCCAAAAAGGAACTCGAACTCGGAGGCTTGCGCCAGCTGATCTTCAGGAAAATCCAGCCACAAGGGGCGCAACATCGGTTCGCCGTCGGTAACGGCCCGGTATAGAAGTGTGTAGAGATACGGGATTAGCTGGGCCCGGAACTTGAGAGCCTTGCGGATCAGCGGGGTGATCTCCGGATACATCCAGGCTTCATTGGCAGTGCCGTCGTCATTCCAGGAGTGGATCGTGAAGCGAGGATGGAAGATCCCGTTCTGGACCCAGCGGAGAAACAGCTCCGGTTCCGGCTTCGGACCGGCAAAACCGCCGACATCGTGGCCGATATTGTAAAAGCCCGAAAGGCTGAGCCCGAGGCCCATCGGAATGTTCCAACGAAGCGTGTCCCAGCTAGTGTAATTGTCGCCGGTCCAGGTTTGGGCGTAGCGCTGTGTACCCGGTGCGGCGCAACGGGAAATCAGATAGGGGCGCTTTGCCGGCTGATCCGCGACCTGCGCATCATAGGATGCGCGGGTCATCAGCTGGCTGTGCAACGGGCGGATCAGACCAACGGGGATTTCTTTGCCAAAACCGGTGCAAACAGCCTCGTCGTCCCAGACTTCATATTCATTGTTGTCGTTCCAGGTGCTGGAAATGCCTTTGTCGAACAGCTTTTCTTTCAGATTATTCTGCCACCAGGCAATGGCTTCCGGATTGGTGAAGTCGAGATGCGATCCGTTTCCGTCCCAAAATGGCGATTGCTCCGGAGCGCCGGTCTCACTGTCCTTGATGAAAAGACCTGCCGTTTCGACCTCATCATATAACGGGTGATCGTCCAGAAGGACCGGCTTGATGTTGGCGATCAAATTAATGTCGGCATCGGCATAGGCGTTGGTGAGCGCACGAACATTCGGAAAGCGATCCGTGTTCCAGTGAAAGACATACCGCTTTCCCTTGATGGCAGTATAGCCGGAGGACATCTGAAAACTGTCGCAAGGCATATCTTCTTCGGCGAGTTTTGCCAAAAACCTTTCCAGCCGTTCCTGGGCGTTTTCCGAATCCGTATACGCCATCGTTGAACCGGAATAGCCCAAGCCCCAGCGCGGCATGAAGGCTGTGCCGCCGGTGAGCCAGTGCTGGCGTTTCACGACCTCCAGCACAGACGGTGCCCACGAAAAATAGTAGTCGAGTTCTCCATCTGAGGCACGGAATGCGCGGAATGCAGGGTGATAGTTGTCCTTCTCGTTCCCAAGATCGAACCAGCAATGGGCGAGCGTGTCGTAGTAAAGCCCATAAGCGCCGAGCGGGCCGCGGTCCGTGATGGTGAAGGGAATGTGCTTGTAAAGCGGGTCGGTGGTTCGGGCATCATACCCCATCGCATCGAGGTTTCGCATCTCGAAGCGGCGCCCGGACCTTTCCAGGGAACCGGTTTTCTCGCCCAGGCCGTAATAGCGCTCGCCGTCAAACCGGCGCATGAAGTGAGATTTCCGGTGATCGTGGCGGCCCAGCATGTAGGCGTCCTGCGGGCGGTCCCGGGCGATTTCCTGCCAATCGGCAGTTGCCGTTTCCCGGCACGCCCAGACGAGTGCCAAAGGTGTTTCGACGGTCAGACGCAGACAGTCTGTCGTGAGTTGTGGCCGATTGTTCTCTTGGGTGAATGAAAATCCCGGACAAGTGAAACCGCTGAGATCCTCGCGAGAGCGCCCTTCCCAGGGAACATCGCCATTCGGGGCAATTGCCCAGGTCCGGTCCAGCCGGTGAACACCGTCTTTCAGAAGGGACACCCGGATGAGGGTCTGCTCCAGAACTTGGATGATAAGCTGGTGCCGCCCTTCGACAAGAAGCTTGATGCCATTCTCGGACTGCTCGGTCAGGGTCCAGTTTTTGAGCGCTTTCATGGACGACCCTAGTAGCCGAGCAACAGTTGAGGCAGGAACAGGCTGATCTGCGGGATGTAGGTGACGACCAGCAGCAGGCCGACCAGCACCGCGTAAAACGGAAGCATCGGCTTGATCACATCTCCGATTTTGACCCCGCCAACGGAGCAGCCAACAAAGAGGGCAGAACCCACTGGCGGCGTGCAAATGCCGATGCACAGGTTGAAGGTCATCATGACCCCGAAATGCACCGGATCCATGCCAAGGTCTGTGACGACAGGCAGGAAGATCGGCGTAAAGATCAGCAGTGCCGGGGTCATGTCCATGAAGGTGCCGACAATCAGCAACGCGATGTTGATGATCAACAGAAGAACAAGCGGATTGTCTGACAGGCCGAGAAGGATATCGGAGATTGCATACGGGATGTCGGCGAAGGCCATGGCTTTCGACATGGCAATGGAGCAGCCGATCATCAAAAGCACGATGGATGTCGTAACCGCGCTTTCCAGAATGATGCTCGGCAGCTGGCGCCAAGTGATTTCTCGGTACCACACAACAGCAAGAAACAGTGTGTAGACGACAGCAACAGCTGAGGCTTCCGTAGCGGTGAAAACTCCGCCGATGATCCCGCCCATCACAATGATGATCAGACCAAGAGGCAGAACGGCACCGAGCGTTTTGTCGATGACTTCGCGAGTGCTGGGCCGCGGCGCGATTGGATAACCCCTGCGTTTTGCAATGATGCCGGCAACCAGCATGAGGCAAAGACCCATTAGGATCCCCGGGACATAACCGGCCACGAACAGTGCCGCGATCGAGGTCCCGTTGGTGATCAGTGAATAGACGATGAAGGTCGCGCTCGGTGGAATAAGCAAGCCTGTCGGGCAGGAGGCGATGTTGACGGCTGCACTGTAAGCGGGGTCATAGCCTTCCTTTTTCTGCAAGGGCGACATGACACCCCCAACCGCTGCGGCAGAGGCCACGGCCGATCCGGAAATCGACCCGAACATCATGTTGGCGAGAACATTGCAGTGCGCCAGTGAGCCGGGCAAACGCCCACCCAGAACCTTGGCAAACTCAATAAGCCGCAGCGCAATGCCGCCCCGGTTCATGATGTTGCCGGCGAGAATAAAGAATGGGATGGCGAGCAGGGTGAAACTGTCCAGTCCCGAGGCCACCTGCTGGGCGACGATATAGACCGACTGGTCGAAGGACATGAACAGGAGGAAAGTCGCAAAGGCGGCGAGACCGATGGAAAAGGCGATCGGAACGCCCAAAACCATGAGCAGCACAAAGGTCCCGAACAGGACCGCGACGGCTTGGATATCCATTTATGAGCTCCTCAGGGCCTAGGTCAGCGGTCTGCCGGGGGCAGGCGGTTCAAGTTGTTCATTGGGGCCGCGGCCATCGCGGACAAGGTCGGCGAAGAACGTCAGGCAATAATAGAGGATGCAAATTCCGGAAAACGGGATTGCAACGTAGATGAAGCCCATAGGGATGCGGAGCGCTGGAGAAACCTGACCGGTTTCCAGCGTGCGGCTGACCAATCCGAGGCCGCCGTAAATCATGATGAGACCGGCAAAAAGGGCAATCGCGCCGATGATGCCTGCGTTGACAGCAAATCTGGCTTTGCCGGTCGTTACAACGGGCAGAAGGTCAATTGCCAGATGCCGCCGCTGGCCCAGAGTGTAAGCGCCGCCCAGAAGGGCGACCCAAATGAACAGGAACCGTGCCATTTCGTCGGTCACGGTGCTTGGGCTCTCTAAAACGTATCGCGAGAAGACCTGCCAAACGACACAGACAACAAGGACGGCGAAAGCCGATGTGATGACGAGGCGCAGAACGAAATCCACCCCTCGGGTTAAAGCAGTCACGATGATCCTCCCAGCCTGACGATCGCGTGCATGGTGCATTGAGCTTGCATGCGCTTGGCACCATTACACTTGCGACAGGAAACAAAATTGGTCAACCAATTTCGCAAAAAAGGTTGACTGATTTTCGAAATTGGACGAACAATTCGACCTCAACGGCGTCTGAAGCCGTGAAATGGGTATACCGGAACGTTCCATGAGGGAGCCGAGCCGGGTCCAGCCCTCACCTGGGAGGAAGTCATGTCGAAGTTCATCAAGGTTGCGGCTCTCTTGGCCGCGGGCGCCGTCGCGTTCGGCTCAGCTGCCAACGCCAAGACGCTACGCCTCAATCACAACAACCCGGAAGATCATCCGCTGCACAAGTCCATGGAATTCATGGCGGATCGCTTGGAGGAGCTGACCAACGGCGATCTGAAAATCCGCATCTATGCAAACGCGCAGCTCGGAACGCAGCGCGAATCCATGGAACTGATGCAAAACGGTGCGCTCGATATGGCCCGCTCCAACGCTTCGGAGCTGGAAGCCTTTGAAGAATCGTACGGTGCTTTGAACCTGCCTTACATCTTCGTCAACGATGACCACTATTATGATGTCCTGTCCGGCGACATCGGCGCCGATATCCTGAAAGCTTCAGAGGACAAGGGTTTCATTGGCGTTGCTTACTATGTTGAAGGTGCCCGGTCGTTCTACGCCAACAAGGAAATCAACTCTCCGGCAGACCTGCAGGGCATGAAGATCCGTGTACAGCCGAGCCCATCCGCGATCCGCATGGTCGAACTGCTTGGTGGCAACCCAACACCGATTGCTTGGGGTGAACTCTACAGCGCACTTCAGCAGGGCGTGGTTGATGGTGCCGAGAACAACCCGCTGGCATTGACGTCCGCCCGCCATGGCGAAGTGAGCAAGGTGTACTCTAACGACGGTCACACCATGATCCCGTCTGTCGTGATGATCTCCACCAAGTCCTGGAACGAGCTCAGCGACGACCATAAGGATGCACTGACAACCGCTGCCAAGGAGTCGATGGATTTCCACCGCGAGCAGTGGGATGCCATGGTTGCCGAGGGCATCGAAACGGCCAAGAACGAGCTCGGTGTGAAGTTCGTTGAAGTTGAAAAAGGCCCATTCATCGAAGCTGTCCTCCCGATGCATGAAGAAGCTGCCGCCAAATCTGAAAAAGTTGCAGACCTCATCAAGCGCATCAAAGAGATCGCTCCGCAATAAACTGCTGCCAGGACCTGACCGATGCTCGAACGCTCACATCTTGCCGACAACGCGCTGCAGGCGCTGCATGACGAAGACTATGATGTTCCGTTTAACACCCAGTCTTTGAACCATGAGGGCCTGATCTTTATGGGCGGACGGGCATCGGACAGCCTGGATGGCGATTGGACTTTTTGCGTCGATCTTCTCGACACCGGCCTTCGGCAGAAATGGTTTTCCATGCTGCCGGACGCACCTGAGAACCGGACCGAGCCCTGGGACTACGACCCTTATATGGGGGAAACCGTTCCTGTCCCGTCCAACTGGGCCATGCTGAAGGAAAAATGGTATTTCTTTGAGGGCAGTGCCTGGTACACCCGCCCCCTGGACATTGACGTTATCGATGAGACCAAGCGAACGTTTCTGCGCTTTGGTGCGGCGGCTTACGACTGCAAAATCTTTCTGAACGGCGAGTTCATAGGCAACCATTACGGTGCCTCGACCCCGTTCTGTGTTGAGCTTACCGGCAAACTGAAATCCGGCCGGAACTGGATCATGGCCTGCGTCAACAATACCCGCACCCGTGACCGGGTTCCAATGCGCAATACGGATTGGTTCAATTACGGTGGAATTTACCGGGAAGTCAGCCTGTTCCAGACCCCGAAGAGCTTGATCAAGGATTTCTTTCTCTACCTGGTGCCGGACGGCAGCTACAACAAACTCTGTGCCGAAGTAACCATTGATGGCCCGCTCAGAAGCGAAATAGCTCACCTAACCATCCCGGCGCTGTGCGTAGAGCTGACCATTCCCATAAATGCCTCCGGGCACGGCCGCGTGGAGTTTGCAGCACAACCTCACTTGTGGAGCCCCGAGACCCCGGTTCTTTATGACGCGGGCGTTGATTATGGCGAGGACAAGGTCAGCGACCGGATTGGCTTCCGTCAGATTGAGCGCCGTGGAACCGATATTGTTCTGAACGGCGAACCGCTGTTCTTGCGCGGGATTTCTGTTCACGAAGACGATGCAACAGATGGCAAGGTAACCAGCGAGGCGGATCTCCGCCGCCGGTTTGACCACGCCCGGGAACTCGGATGCAATTACCTTCGCCTCGCCCATTACCCGCACCATGAACTGGCTGCGCAGATGGCGGATGAGCTAGGTTTTCTCCTGTGGGAGGAAATCCCGGTCTACTGGGCGATCGATTTCGAAAACCCGGCGACCTACCGGGACGCGGAAAACCAGCTCAGCGAATTGATCAAGCGCGACCGGAACCGCGCGAGCGTTGTCATTTGGTCGGTAGGAAATGAGAATCCGGACACTGACGCGCGCCTGGATTTCATGAAAAACCTCGCTGAAACCGCGAAGCGGCTCGATCCGACACGGCTCACGTCCGCGGCCTGCCTTGTCAATCATGCCCAGAACCGTATCGAAGACCGGCTTGCGCAGCACATCGATATCATTGGCCTCAATGAGTATTACGGTTGGTATGAAGAAGACTTCGAAGACCTCACGGCAATCGGCGAAAACTCTGATCCGGATCGCCCGGTGGTCATCTCCGAGACCGGGGCTGATGGTGTCATAGGCGACAAGGGCCCGAAAACAGGCCTTTTCAGTGAAGCTTACATGGCGGAAGTCTACACCAAACAGATTGCCACCCTGCGGCACCTTGCGTATGTCAAAGGCATGTCGCCGTGGATCTTGTATGATTTCCGCGTGGAACGTCGTCAGAACATCTTTCAAAATGGCTACAATCACAAAGGCCTGATCGCCGCCGACAAGAAGACCAAGAAAAAAGCATTTCATATCCTGGCCGAGTTTTATCATCAGATTGCGGCCGGTCAGGAGGATGCAAGGAAAGCATCATGACCAGCGACACTCACAAACGCCGGTATCAGGAAATCGCGCAGATCCTTGCGCGGCGGATCGCCCATGACGGTTACAAGCCAGGCGACAAGTTTCCGACAGAGCGTCAGATTTCCGAGGAACTGGGCATCAGCCGCTCTTTGGTTCGTGAAGCCTTCATCATGCTGGAAATTGAGGGCTATCTGGACGTGCGCAAAGGGTCCGGGAGTTATGTTGCCGCCGGCGAGAAGCTTTTTCTGAGCAATCCGAAACCTGATTTCGGCCCTTTTGAGCTCTTGCAGGCCCGCCAGCTTCTGGAAAGCAGCATTGCCGGATTTGCGGCCAGCACGATCACCAAGAGCGATATCGTTCAGCTGCGAGACACGCTTGAACTGGAACGGAAAGCCATCGCAAACGGCGAAGAAGATTATTTGGCTGACCGGCAATTCCACCTTCAGATCGCCGAAGCCACCCAAAACAGTGTCCTTGTGGCACAGGTCGAAGAGCTTTGGAGCAAGCGCGAGAACAGCCCGATGTGGGCCCGCTTGCATGATCGGATATTTGATCTCAGCTACCGGGCCAAGTGGCTCGATGATCATGCTGAAATTCTTGAAGCCTTGCGACACCGCAATTCGGAAGCTGCGCGTAAGGCCATGTGGCAACACCTTGAGAATGTGCGGCTGACGCTTTTGGAGCTCTCAGATGTGGGAGACCCCGAATTTGACGGGTATCTTTATAAGCCCGCGGCTGTATCGAATTAGTGTGGCTGGATAGACTATTCTGGATCACGAGAGGCACTGGGGGGTGTTCGGCGGCATGAAACAAAAAGAAAGACAGATGCGATGATCGAATGCTGGCGCTGGTTTGGTCCGGATGACCCGATTTCCCTGCGCGATGTTCGTCAAACCGGTGCAACCGGTATCGTCACGGCGCTTCACCAAATCCCGAACGGCACCTATTGGCCTGAAGAAGAAATCGCAAAGCGCCGCCGCATGATTGAGGCAGCGGGTCTCACGTGGGAGGTGTGTGAAAGCATCCCGATCCATGAGGACATCAAGACCGGGGCACCTGGTTGGGAACGCTGGGCGGAAAACTGGGCTGAGACGGTCCGGGCACTGGCTCGCGAGAACATCCGCACGATCTGCTACAACTTCATGCCGGTGCTCGACTGGACGCGGACGGATCTGGATTATGAATTGCCCGATGGGGCAACCGCCTTGCGGTTTGAATTCGTCGCCTATGCGGCATTTGATTTGTTTATCCTGAAACGCGAGGGCGCTGAGGCCGACTACAGTCAGAACGATGTTTCAGCTGCTGAAGCGTGGCTTGATCAGCGGACCGAAGAAGACAAGGACCGTCTGGTTCGAACCATCATTGCAGGATTGCCGGGATCTGAAGAAAGCTACACGCTCGACACATTCCGGGAGCATTTGGCAGCTTACAGGGCAATTGACAAGGAGAGCCTCTTCCAGAACCTGGCGAACTTTCTGGAGATTGTTGTGCCGGTGGCGGAGGAAGAAGGGGTCAAGCTTGCCATCCATCCAGATGATCCGCCACGGTCGCTGTTTGGCTTGCCACGGATCGTGGGCACCCGTGAGGATCTCATCCGGATCAAAAACCTGAACACATCTCAAGCCAATGGATTCACGGTCTGCTCTGGGTCTCTCGGCGTTCATCCGGACAATGATCTTCCGGCGATTATTGAGGCCCTGGACGACAGGATCCATTTCGCACATCTGCGGACCACAAAACGCGAAGCGGACCCGCGCAGTTTTCATGAAGATGCCCATCTGGCGGGCGACGTCGACATGGTCGCAATCGTTCGGGCATTGCGGACGCTCGAGCGTAAAAGGGGTAAGGCCATTCCCATGCGACCCGACCATGGCCATCGTATGCTTTCAGATTTGAAGGAGACATCGACACCGGGATACCCGGCCATCGGGCGTCTGCGCGGACTTGCTGAATTGCGCGGTGTCATGCGCACTGTTGATGTCTATGAGGCTTCCCCTAGTTAAACCGCTCTGAAAACTCGCAAGAGAGAGCGGCTTGACCGATGGGGCATAAAAACGCCATCCCTGTCTCGAGCATGCAAGCAGGAGCAGGGCACGATGGATATGTCTGCACATACGGATCACGAAATCACTTACGATATTATTGAGGACGGCCGGGACACGATTGTAATCGAAGGTCTTCTTGTGGCTGCCGAAATTGGCGTTCTGGACAGCGAAAAGGGCCGAACACAAGGGCTCCGTTTTGATGTCGAAATCCGGACAGTCCCCGATTACCGCAAGATCGTCGCCGAGACGGGATCCTATGTCTCTTATGCAGACACAGTATTTTTCATTCAGGACAAAGCCGCCAATGGCGGTCATGTTGAGCTGGTTGAAGAATGGGTCGAGGCGGTAGCAGCTTTTGCCCTGCAGAACCCGCTTGCGGATTTCGTGACGGTCAAGGCGACAAAACCTGAAATCTTTGAAGACGCAGCCGGCGTCGGCATCCGGATTTCACGCAAGCGCAGCGCCTGACCTTGCCGGTGCAAGGCACGGGACTATCTGCATGCCGGTACACGTCTTTTCCCTTCCAGGAGATACTTTTAAATGATTTCCGCAGACCGTGTTCTTCCCCTTTGGCTAAAATACCGGGAAGCGCTGGAAACCCCGATCCGAACCTTTGACTTTCCAAAATTTGGAAAAAAATTTGAGGACCGAACCTATCAAATGGGGGTTTTGAACCTGTCTCCGGACAGCTCCTACCGGGAAACGGTATGCCACACTCTCCAGGCCGCCCTTTACCGGGGGCGCCGCATGACCCTTGAAGGCGCTGCCATGGTGGACATTGGCGGCGAATCGACGGGTGATACAGCGGACATTGTTTCAATAGAACGCCAGATTGACCGCATGCGGCCGGCCGTGTCGGCGCTCGCGGATGAGAATATTCTTGTGTCCGTTGAAACCTATCATCCGGAAGTCGCCGTCGCTCTGCTGGAAGCAGGTGCCGGAGTGGTCAACCTGACGGGCCGGGTCGACGACAAGAGTTTTTA